>CAKVLT010000059.1 GCA_934757945.1 uncultured Bulleidia sp.
GTGTTTCTTGAGGTTTTCTCACCTCATGTTATTTTGGAATTGTTTTTTGGATGACCTCATCCAATTTTACAGCGCCGGGTTTTGCCGAAATTCAACCCTTATGACACTATGATGATAGCTCATCTGTTACAGCGTGAAGCCAATCCAGATGTTTTTTGTCTTCCCAATCCATGAAAGACTGTTCCAGCTTACAGATTAACCTGCAAATACCACTTCGAATATCACTGCAATAAATGCAATATACAGTAATACCATGAGGATAGATACATATCCATTCTGTTCTTTAGTACCAATTCTGGATACTGCAAGTACCTTCGTTAATGCAGATAAGCCAGTAAACAGTAATCCAAGTTTCATATCTGTAAAAAAGAAGACAATGGCAATCACATCCAGCACTGTAGGAAGGAATAACTTTCCACAGGCTTTACCAAAGGCATCCTTGATTTGTTTAGGTGCTAAAACTACTTCTTCAAGATAGAAGAATACAAAGGAACTTAAAGAAATGACACAGCCAGCTACACAATACGTCGCAATGTCTGGATGTGAGAATTCCTCTTCAAATCCATACATAGCTCCACCTATCATATTCATGATTAAAGCAGTAAAACTGCTTGTGACTGCATAAATTAATACAATGGCCGCAATGACATTCACTATAAGAATTATAAGTGCTGCAATACCGTTTAATGGCGTTCTTGCAAAAGGATTCTTTACATATTCCTTTAAACCCAGTTCTTGTTTTGGCTTTTGAGATGGCTGAGCTAATGCTGTTTCTGTTACAGGAGTTTCCTGCACAGATACTGGCTGTACTGGTGTTTCAGGCTGTGCCTGTTTTATACCGCAATACGGGCAAAACTTGGCATCTTCAATTTCTCTTCCACAGGAAATACATTTCATATTTGTGTCCTAATCATATATGTAGATCCAGCCAAATGCCGGTATATGATATCCCTTTCCTATTTCCTCATTCTTTTCATTTATAATAACTGCTGTTTCTTCATAAAGATCATACTGTATGGTTACAGTATTCTTTTCCGTCTGTGCAGTGACTGCTTTCAGATGTGTACCATAGCTATGGGTATATGTTTTGCTGTAATCCTGATGAATCAGATTGCTGTACTGCGTTTCCATCTGTACTCTTCCTTCTTCATCATACACATAGCTTTTATAGGTGCCTGTAGATTTCAGTCTGGAAAACAGATTCTTACTGGTACATACACCATCTTCATAGGTATATTTCCAGGTATATGTACTGTCATCTTTCATATGCCATTGGGATTCTTCAAGAATTCTTCCATTACCATTATCATGATAACTGTATTTGATGAGACCATTTTCAGAATCGTCTGTTTCTATCAGATTCCCCTCCTGATACACTTCTTTTTTCCATGCAGGTAAGGTATCTGTATGGAGATTTACTGTATATTGTGTACCTTCTTTGGAAAAATCAAATCCATCATAGATCAGCGTACCATCCAAAGATACAGAAGACACTTTCCCTTCTGTATAGGTAAGTTCTACTCCTTCAGGTAAGGAAAGAATATTTCCATCTTCATCTGCAGTAATACCCTCTTCACTATGTAAAGAAGGATCTGCCTGTAATTTCAGAATGGTATTACCTGTCAGTTTGCTGTCCTGTTCTATATAAGATGGATATTGCTGCATATACAGCTCATGCAGGTTTACAGCATCTTCTTCAGGCAATGTTTTTACCTTCTGATATAAACGAATCTTCTCTGAAGGATCTTCTGCATTTCTGGCAGCTTCCAGAGGATCTTTACATCCGCTCAGTAACACTGCACAAAGTAAAATACTTACTTTTTTCATTAAGAATACAGATAACTCTTTACCTTGATACGCACTCTTCCCAGAGTAATTTCATCACCTTCATGTACTTTGGCTTTTCCTAAAGGTGGTAATTTTACTTCGTTTAAAAATGTTCCGTTATGTTCAGAAACATCTTCAATATACACTTCTTCATGTTCCTTAATGAACTTTGCATGTCTTCTGCTGACAGCAGGCTCACTGATGACAATATCACACTTATCTCCTTCTCTTCCTAAAAGACATGGGAAAGAAGGCACTTTCACTTCCTGTGTAAACCCATTGACTGTCACACCTAATACAAGACCTGTAATAATCTGACTTGGTGTTCTTGAAACCACAGTTTCTTCTTCAGGAATTTCCTGAGGAGAAGATTTAAAAGACATAAGATCAAGATCAGAATTTTCAGCAACAGGTGGAGCAGGTTCCAGTGGTGTTAAAACTGTTGGACTGTCCTCTGCAGCTCTTGAGACTTCTAATGGTGTCAGTCTCTGATTTTTTGCCATTGGGGCATGATTTGCAGGTACTTCCTTTTCTACATACAGAATCTGGTTTTTCTTGATAGCCAGTACAATAATGGCAATGGTTTCTACAAGGATAATTCCCAGAAAGATTACAAATAACATTTTTACCAGTTTTGGATCAGATAATAAAGTTGTCATACTCTAACTTCCTTTCTATATTACTATACCTCATTCTTTCGTACGATGTACGAGTTCATAAATGCGATTCTTGGAAACACCTGTTTCCTTGCTTACTTCTTTAACAGCCATGGAAGCTTTCATACCCTTCTCTATATACTCTTCCACCTTCTGTAATAACACTTCTTCTGTAACAGCTTCCTGAGGATCCATGGTATTGCCTTCTACAACAATCACCATTTCGCCTTTTAATTCATTCACTACTTCCAGTATTTCTTCAATTGTACCTCTTAGAAATTCTTCATGCAGCTTGGTGAGTTCTCTTGCAAGAGTACATTTTCTGTTACCAAACACTTCCAGTAAGATACGTAATGTTTTTTCTATTCTGTGTGGTGCTTCATAGAACACCATGGTCATAGGATACTCTTTATACATCTGTACCTTCTTTTTACACTCTGAACTGCTGGAAGGTAAAAAACCTATAAACAGAAATGGCTGTGCCACAAGACCAGAAGCTACCAATGCATTTAAGAAAGCACTGCACCCTGAAACAGGCACTACATTATAGCCTTCCTGTGTAGCAAGTGTAACAACCTTTTGTCCTGGATCATTGATCAAAGGATAGCCTGCATCTGAAATCAAAGCAACATTCAATCCTTCACTCAACAGTTTCACAATTCCCTTACAGCTGCTTTCTTCATTGAAATTCTGATACGCAATCAAACGTTTATGAATATCAAAGTGTTTTAACAGCTGTCCTGAAGTTCTTGTATCTTCACAGGCAATCACATCCACACTTTTAAGTATTTCCAGTGCTCTTGGTGTCATTTCCTGTAAATTTCCAATAGGTGTAGGCACTAAATATAAAGTACTGTTTTCATTGGAAAAAGACTTTTGACGAATCACTTTGTTTCCTCTTCTTTCTTTTTACGACCAAATGTACGTACTGTTACATTAGGGTTCTTTGCAGTATCTGCCTGTCTGTTCTTTCTTGTAAAGGTACGCACTTCTGCATTGGAAGATTCTTTATTCTTTCTGGAGAAAGATCTGACTTCCTTATTCTGTGCCGGTTTTTCTCTTTCTTCACGCTTAGGTTTACGCACGACTGGTTTTTCTTCTTTCTTTGCATGTACCACTGTCTTTTGAACAGGCTTTGGTTCTTCCTCTTTCTTAGCAGGCATCACCACGCCTTTTCTTGGAATGGCTTTTGTACGAAGATCTTCCAGAGTGATGAAAATGGCATTTTCTCTGTTTTCCAGTTTTGCCTCATCTGCCATGACATTCATACCTGTAATACGATAGATATTTCCTTCGTATTCCACCTGAGATCCCATCTTAGGTAATCCACATGTCATTTCCTTATAGTCATCATCTTCATACTTTAAACAGCACATGAGTTTACCACACATACCAGATAGCTTATCAATATTTAAAGCCAGTAACTGGTTCTTGGCCATGTTGATGGAGATAACATCAAAGTGTGTCTTGAATCTTCTGCAGCAGCATTCCATACCACATGGACCAATCCCACCAATCATCTTGGCTTTATCTCTTTCCCCAATCTGACGTAATTCAATACGGCAATGTAACTGGGAACCAAGTACTTTTAATAATTCTCTGAAGTCTACTCTTTGTTCTGCAAGGTAAACAAATAACACCTTGGATCTGTCCAGAGTATATCTGGCACTTAAAAGATCCATAGGAAGTTCCAGCTTTTTGATTTCTCTGTGACAGATATCAAAAGCTATATCATTTTCCTCCAGATTTTCTTCATAGTCCCTTTTATCTCTTTCAGTTGCCAGTCTTAAAACAGGACGTGTAGGCATGGTAATTCCCAGTTTGCCAGTTTCAATGGCATCGGCATCTGCCTGTCCAAGTTCAATACCCTGCTGTGTTTCTACAACAACATAATCCCCTTTATGAATATCTTTTGTCTCACTGCCAAAGGTATATGGCTTTCCGTTTGATTCAAACTTAATGGCAACGGCATACGTGTACGTTACCTTTTCTTCCTGTATTTCCTTTGTGTCTTCCATCAAAGTTCCTCCAACATATACATCGTCTGTGCAAGTACAAGATATGGATCATTGTATTTATTGCACTTATCCATCTGTGTATTTACACATATCAACATCTTCGTCATCTTATGCAGATCTGTTTCCCTGCCAGCTTTACTCACATACCAGTGAGGTCCTTTGGCACTGTGACAGATGACATCATGACAATACGTATTCAGCATATCCAGAAACAGTCTTACAAGTTCTATACAGCTGCTTCTTTCGCTGAGTTTATAACTGACATCATAATCTACCAGAAGTTCTTCTTTATCTCCCAGAAGATATTGATGCAACATATCCAGTGCATGAGAATATACATCACTTTCATAGATATCTTTCAAACCGGTATTGGCATGAATCACATGAGAAAACATCCAGCAGTCTTCTTCAGGAATACCTTCTTCTTTTGCAAGAGTCATTCTGTATTCACTGGTCATAGCTGTAAAAGGAATCATGGTACATCTGGACACAATAGTAGGTAAAATGCGATGAATGTTATCGGTGATAAGTATACCCACCACATCTTTACCAGGTTCCTCCAGAAATTTCAGCAGACTGTTCATAGCCGAGGAACTGCTGTTTTCAAAATGGTCCAGAATATAACATCTTGTGCCAGTACCTTCTTCAGAACTTGTCTTGGAAAACTGCAGTTGCAGATCATCCACATCCTTTTTGGAAATACTCTTTGCATTGCCATCCAGATAGACAAAGTCCATATGTGCGCCTTCTTCTATTCTTTTACACGTATCACAGGTCTGGCATGCCAGACCTTCTTCTGTATGTGTACAAAACAAAGACTGTGCCAGTAAATACGCCGCTTCTTTCTTAGGGGTTCCCGCAGGACCTGTAAAGATATACGCATGGGAAACCGTATGATTCACTAATGCTGTCTGAATGGCAGTAAAAGCAACAGGCTGTGTTTTGCTTAACAGATCTTTAAGCATCTAACAGTCCTTTCACAATGGTATATACCTGTTCAATAACTTCTTCTACAGGTTTTTGTGCATCCACAATGATCATTCTGTCTTTATACATGGAAATCACTGTCTGATATCCATCATACACAGCTTTATGAAAGCAGGCACTTTCCTGATCCAGTCGGTCAAGACTGGTTCTGGAAGAAATTCTTTCCAGACCCACTTCTGCAGGTATATTCAAAAAGATTGTCTTATCTGGCATGTGTCCTTCTATTGCAAATTCATTAATGCCATACACTTCTTCAATACCAATCTTTCTTCCACACCCCTGATAAGCAAGAGAGCTGTCAATAAATCTGTCAGAAATCACAGTAATTCCTTCTTCCAGTGCTGGAAGTACTTTCTCTACCAGATGTTGTCTGCGACTGGCAGCGTATAATAAAGCTTCTGTACGTGCATCCATTTCTGTATTAGCAGGATCCAGAATAACATCTCTGATTTCCTCTGCTATTTTAGAGCCCCCTGGTTCTCTGGTATATTTCACTGCATAGCCTTCTTTTTGAAGTCTTTCAATGACTGCAGTACTCACTGTAGTTTTACCCGATCCATCCGGGCCTTCAAATGTAATAAATAATCCCTTTTTCATATTTTTGATTATACCACGTAGACCCCTTTATAAAAAAGGACTGTTTCAATCACCCAAACATAAAAAGAGCGAATATATCGCTCTTTTTATGATAGAAATACTGCCGTGGGCCACCTTTCAATGACGCATCCCACATAATCGTATATCAGCTTTCCAGGGAAAATTTAAGCCTCACAGTATTGTTCTGTAAGAAGTATAGCTTATTCCAGCAACCAGTCAATGACATTCACTACTTTTATACCATCATAATTTCCAGTTGAAAAACGATCCAGTGTCAGAACGATTTTCTCATAATTATCCTGTATATTCCTTAGCGGTCTCATCTCTCGTTCAAAGGTTTCTTCAGCTGTCATATCCGCTGTCACCTGATAGTATGTCAGCACACCTTCTTTTTGCGTCACAAAATCTACTTCTGTGGAACCGTATTTTCCAATGTGTACTTTGTCGCCTCTTCGCTCTAACTCAAGGTATACAATATTCTCAATAGTAAACCCTAAATCATACTGTTTTCTTGGGAGAATATGATTTCTGATTCCCATATCTACCATGTAAAATTTATTATTTGTTTTTAAAAGCTGTCTCCCGACAATATCAAACCGTTCTACCGGATAAAAAATAAACGATTCCGTTAAAGCTTCAACATAATCATTCACTGTATTCTGTGAAACCTTTTTTCCTGATGAAATCAGATAGTTTGTAATACTTTTGATAGATACAGGGCTTCCAATCACACTTGCAAGATAACGTGCAATGGTCTTCAACAAAGTAATATCAGTAATTTTACGTCTGTCACCTGTTCTTTCTCTTCTTGCCTGTCTTTGCTCAATATCTTTTATGATAACTGTATTGTAAATCCCCTCAAGATACTGATCCACTTTTTCATCTGTTCGATTCATCACAGCTACATATGGAATTCCACCTGTCTTCATAAATTCTGCAAAAGCTTCTTCTTTTGAAAGACCTGTCACCACAGTATATTCACGAAATGATAATGGCAGCATCTTTATTTCTATATATCTTCCAGATAGTAATGTTGCAAGTTCTCCTGACAGCATATATGCATTTGATCCTGTAATATATATATCCACATCTTCTCGAATATAGAGGCTGTCCACTACTTTTTCAAAGTGCTGAACCTCCTGAATTTCATCCAGAAAAATATATGTCATTTTATCTGGGCATAAGCGTTCTTTAAGATATGTATATAATTCCCTGTAGTCCTTCAAGTGTTCATAATCCAGATTTTCAAAATTTATGGAGATAATCTGTTGGGGAGTAACACCATCTTCTAAAAGTCTCTGCTGATACTGCTCCAGAAGTACAGACTTTCCGCAACGTCGAATTCCTGTTACTACTTTTATCTGCTGTTCATCTTTCCACATCCACAGCTGATCAAGATATTCCTTTCTTTCTACCATATACATCTCCTTTTTCTCAGTATGGCACACTTTTCAAGCAATTTCAAATAAGTTTCCCATTTCGGAATCTTTTTCTATATTTTACATATATTTTCCGATTTTGGAAACTTTTTTGTTATGACATACAGGCAACAGAAAAAAGAGCGAATATATCGCCCTTTTATAATAGAAGCATATAACTGTTCAAACAGTATATCAGCCCTCAGCGTGAATTTCTCCTGCTCTTTTCAAAGCATTCTTACTTGCAATAGGTCCGATAACTTCATATACCAGCGTAGCACTTAAGATAACTGTCTGAATCTGCTGACCATATTCCAATGGTAACTGTGCCAGTGCCATGGTAGCCATACCAATAGCTACACCTGCCTGTGGCATCAGTGCCCATCCGATATTGTCTTTGACTACAGCAGGCTGATGGGTAATGGTACCACCAAGCCAGGAACCAAAGAACTTGCCGCCAAATCTTGCAAAGATGTAGATAATACCAATCAGACCTACCTTTGGTAATGTGGCAAGATTTAATTCTGCTCCGGAAATGACAAAGAATAACATGAATAAAGGATATGTCCAGTCATCAATACATCCTAAAATTCTTTCTGCATCATTTCTCAAGTTGACATAGACAGCACCCATTGCCATACATAGTAACAGGTTGGATAATCCAAAGTGATCTGCAATACCTACTCCAAAGAATACACAGGCAATAGCAATAGACATTCTGTTGGTATGACTCTTAAAGTATCTGTGACTTAATGCCAGTATAAGCCCAATCAATGCCCCTGCAACCAATGCCAGTACAATATCCATTAAAGGAATCAGTAAGGTATTTGTCACACTGAATGGATCATGATTGACCATACCTGTTGCAATATTGACACAGATAGAATAGGCAATCAGACCTGTGGCATCATCTGCCGCAACTACAGGTAATAACATATTGGTCAATGGGCCGCTTGTCTTATACTGTCTTACAATCAGTAAAGTAGCTGCAGGTGCAGTAGAAGCTGCCAAAGCACCTAACATGACACATACAATCGGATCAAAACCAAGCAATAAAGTAATGCTCATGACAAACACTACAGCAAAAATGGATTCAAGTGCTGTAATAATCAGAGCTGGTTTACCAATAGCTTTCAGACTGTCCAGTTTAAACTGATCACCAATGGAAAACGCAATAAAGCCAAGTGCTGCTTCTGTAATAATACTGAAGTTGTTTAACTGATCTTCAGGAACCAGTTTTAATACACATGGCCCCATTAACACACCTGCAATCAGGTAGGCTGTGACATTCGGCAATTTCACAAGACGTGTTACACGTGTCATCAAAAGACCACCAAGCATGGCTACAGATAAATAGAATAGTGTACTCATAATTAATTCTTAGACACTTCCCATCTGGTAATCGGTAATGTAAACAGAATACCTGTGTTTGGTAACTTCATATCTCCGGATACTGTATGAATAATATCTACAGCTTTCTGAATCTCTTCATCTTTTAAGACAATCATAATCATCTTGTTTTCCTGACGACCAGGATTCATAAATTGACGTAATCCTCCGAATATCGTTGGAGCATCCACACTGTCCTGGTTTAATGACTTTAACATCCCCTCACAACTTACAACAGTTGCACCATGAAAGCCTGCTTTAGCCAGTTTTACCATGATAGGATCTACCACATTCTCATGGTTTGTAATATGTACTAATAACTGCATACTTACCCCTCTTTCTCCATTTACAAATGTGAATTATAGGAGAAAGTATCACAAATTTATAATTATATATTATGATATATTCATAAGAATTACTTATGGAGGAAATATGATTGATCAAAGAATAGAAACCTTTCTATGTGTCTGTAAATATATGAATTACACCAAAGCTTCTCAGGAATTACACATTACCCAGCCTGCGGTATCCCAGCATATCCGCTTTCTGGAAGAAAGATATGATGTCAGACTGTTTACCTACCGTGACAGAAAACTCTCTTTGACAAAAGCAGGAAAGATATTATATGAAACCATGACTGTCATACGTAATGATGAAGAAATCATGATCAAAAGCATGCACGCTTCCACACCTGTCATCCATCTTACATTTGGAGTCACTTTAACTGCAGGAGAATATACACTGCCAGACATCTTAAGCCAATTCTTACAGTGCCACCCGGAAATCAATCTGCATATCGTGTATGGTAATGCCAAACAGTTATTATCCAGACTGGAAAAAGGAGAAATACATTTTGCCCTTATTGAAGGATATTACCCGTTCAAAAAGTATGAACAGTTACACTTCTACACTGACAGTTTTGTATGCCTCTGTTCCTCAGATCATGTATTCCATCATAAAACAGAACATGTCAAAGATTTACTGGAGGAAAGATTACTGTTAAGAGAATCCGGGTGTGGTACACGAGACTTACTGGACAGTTATCTAAATACCTATAACCTTTCTTATACAGATTTTCAAAACTATGTGGAAATAGAAAACGTTTCTTCTATCATCTCCTTATTAAAGAAGGATACTGGCATTGCCTTTTTATACAGACTTGCCGCAAAAGAAGAACTGGAAAACGGCACTTTAAAAGAAATCCCTATCCAGAATCTTCCATTACACCAGCACACCACCTTTGTATGGAATAAAAACAGTGCGTACAGTGAAAGATACAGAAAAATATGTACTGAATTAGCTTCGTATTTCACAATTCTTTAGACATGCCTGTATGTCTTTGTGGTAAACTAATCCATGTTTATGAAAAAATTTAAAAGAAGACGTTTAAATCTGGATGCCTTCATGTTAGTGGTGGTCATTCCTGTTATATTAGCCATATGTATTGTAAAGATTGTTTTCTTTTCCATACCGGTGCAAAAAAATGAACCAGTTCCCACTGCTTCTTCTACACCACAAGTGACTGCACAACCAGTACCTTCTTCCACTCCTGAAGTCAGTGCACAGCCCGAAGACAATCCATATCCTGACAGTTTGTTTACAGATACTGACAGTATCCTGTTATTAGCTAATAAAAAACATCCTCTGCCTGATGGGTATATGCCATCTGATCTTGTTGTCCCAAATGTACAGGAAAGAAACGGCACATGGATGTTACGACAGGAAGCTGCCACAGCTTTGGAAAACATGTTTAATGCCGCTGCTCAGGAAGGCATCAACCTTGTGCTGGGTTCAGGATTTCGAAACAGAGATTCCCAGGCAGAGTTATGGAACTACTATGCAAATACCTATGGTCAGGAATATGCAGATTCTGTATCTTCCAGAAGTAATTATTCCGAGCATCAGACAGGTCTGGCAGTGGATCTTTGTAATGCAGATGGCACCTTTGATCTGGATAAAGGATTTAAAGATACTGCAGAAGGACAGTGGTTATATGCCAATGCCCATCTGTATGGGTTTATCTTACGATACCCAGAAGGGAAACAGGATATTACAGGCTATGACTATGAGCCATGGCATTTCAGATATGTAGGCATAGATTACGCCACAGCAATTTATACAGTTTCTCCAGATGAAACTTTCGAAGAATATTTCCATCAGACTGGTGGAGGATACGAATAGGACATATGCACAGCATGTGTCTTTTTTTAAAATCTCTGCTATTTTAGAAATTGGGTGATTTTACCTTTTTTCTAAAATAGAATCGTTTCATTTACCTGTGCATTTAAAAAGTCTGGACAAAACCAGACTTCTAAAATTTCCATACATCCATGAAAGCAGATACTGTAAAACAATCATCAGCTCTTTGCCTTTTTACATATCCAGACTGTTTTCATTCAGCAAGAAATCAAAAATTCCCATGATGGTAATACCTTCTTCATTTCTAGAGACAGGAGTATTGTCCCCCACAATAATAATCTTTTTGAAAGAATCTGGTATTTTCACTAATGAAGCCTGTTCCTGTTCTGTTTTTTCACGATCCGGCAAAGCAAATGCTGACTGTATGTAATACCTCTTACTTGCATCATTAACTACAAAGTCAACTTCCAGCTGCTTTTTCAACAATTTCTCATTTTCAACAGTTCGTATTTCGACAACACCAACATCCACACTATACCCTCTGTAAATCAATTCATTATATATAGCATTCTCCATGAGGTGCGTCATTTCGAACTGTCGAAAGTTCAGCAGAGCGTTTCTAAGTCCAAGATCTGTATAGTAGTACTTAGATGGAGTACTGATATATTTCCTTCCTTTGATATCATACCTTTCCACTTTTTCTACAAGAAAACTCTCCTGAAGATATTTCAGATAATTTGAAATTGTAGGCATGGATAACGATACAGAGCCATTACTTTTAAAAGTATCAGATATTTTCTGCGCATTGGACAGTGATCCTACAGAAGAAGCTATCACTCGCATAAGAGTCTCCATACCGTTTTGATCACGTATGTCGTATCTCTCATATAAATCACGCAGATAAATCTCTTTATTCAGCCTTTCCAGATATTTACTTTTTGATGCATTGTCTGGTTCCGACAAAATATGTGGCAATCCACCATAATACAAATATTCATTCCACGCTTCAAATTTCTCTTTTTTGCAAACGGGCAAAAACTCAGAAAAAGATAATGGTGAAATATGAATTTCATCTCCTCTGCCTCTGAATTCTGTCATGATATCTGAAGAAAGAAATTTTGAATTACTCCCCGTCACATACACATCAACGTTTTCTCTTCTTAAAAGTGCATTCAACACACCATATAAGCGGATTGGTTTATCTTGATTTTTCATTTCTTCTTTTGTAATAGCATATTGTGCTTCATCAATAAAAACATAATATTGCTGAGTCTTATCCACAATCTTATTTTTTATGTATTCGTAAAGTGCACGTGGATCACAATATTCTTCATATTCCACATCATCCAGTGGCACTGTAATAATGTTATCTTCTGGAACACCACCAGCAATTAAGTACTCATAATATAAATGAAATAACAGATATGACTTCCCACTCCTTCGAATACCTGTAATTACTTTGATCATCCCGTTGTTTTTCTTGCGAATAAGTCTATTCAGATAACGATCTCTTCTGATTTCCATACCACACCTCCAGTTTTAGAAATCAGGTAATTTTACCCTTTTTCTAAAGTATATACCTGTCCAAGTCCAAAACAAGTTCTATTTTAGAAATTGGGTAATTTTACCCTTTTTCTAAAATAGAATTATTTCATTTACCTGTGCAATCGAGTAGGAGGAATTTCTCTTAAATGAGAAATGCCGACCTCTCACACCACCGTACGTACGGTTCCGTATAC
>CAKVLT010000060.1 GCA_934757945.1 uncultured Bulleidia sp.
GTGTGGAGGTTTGGCAGCTACTACTGCTGAAACGTAGGTGCCTTTATCAGTTTTGATTCTAAAAGAATTTGCTACAAGAGAGGCAGCCTGAATTCCACCCAGTGCAAGAATTCTCATAGTTCCGTTCGGCTTGATGGCTTGTACAATCAGACCTACTTCATCTAAATGTGCATCAAACATAACAATCGGTTTTCCTGATGAAGTCTTGCCATCAATTCTGACATTTCTCATGGAATCCACAATTGTTGTATATTCAGGTAATTCCTGAACTACAAGTTCAGAAACTTCATCTTCAAACCCGCTTGGTCCAAATACATTGGACAAAGCCTGAATACGATCAATTTCCTTCATAATGTGCTCTTTCTTCTTTTTCTTTATTTGCTTTAATCACTTTCATACGTGAAAATTCTTCACGTTCTTTTTCTTCAAGATCTGCAGAAATATTACGAATCTGTGCTTCATAGCGAGGAATAACAATATTCTTTAAAGCATTGGCTCTTTTTTGCGTTGTACTGATGGCATGAGCCAAACGGTATACTGTATTATCTACCTCTGCTAATAACATAGTTGTTTCTTTTACTTTCTGGAACTGAAAATACGCTTCATCAATACGAGAGTTGGATTCTTCCAGACCATAAGGAATTACATTTTCATCTGTCTTCACATAAGAAACTTTTGGTACTTCCACACCCATAATGGATCTATAGGTCACATCGATAGAATCATCTACTTTTATCTGATTTGCAACATTCTGAATAACACCAGAATACATATTTGCCTGTTGAAGTAGAAAATACCCTGTAGAGTAGGCATCTGAAATCTGAGTACGTAAAACTTTTACTTTCTCGATTTCAGACATCATCTCTTTTACAAGGATATTTCTTTTTCTATCCATCAGCTCATAGCCATTTTTTGCAAGAGCGAGTGATTTTCTTGCCTTGATGAGATTTCCTTTGGTCGCAGGTACCCCTGCCATTATTCAGCCTCCTGCTTCAGGACAAGTTCAATCGTTCTTTCGGCATGTTCAGGATCATAGTTCTGTTTAATGAGCTGAGGATCCAGGCGATCAAGAGCTTCTACAGGCAACGTTGACAATAACGCCCAGCCAAGATTTAAAGTTTCCTGAATAGAACGATTTGTCTTAAATCCCTGTCCAATGAATATGTTTTCGAACTTACGTCCAAATTCCATGTATTTTTTATCCAGAGAAGACAGTTCATCTTCGCCGATTACAGAAGCAAGAGATCTGGCATCCTGCACCTTTGCATATGTAGCAAATAACTGGTTAGCGACATCCTGATGGTCTTTTCTTGTATAGCCTTCACCAATACCATCTTTCATAAGACGGGAAAGAGAAGCCAGTACACCAACCGGAGGCTGGATACCTTTTAAGTATAAATCTCTGTCCAATACAATCTGGCCTTCAGTAATATATCCGGTTAAGTCAGGTACAGGATGAGTAATATCATCATTAGGCATGGTCAGAATAGGAATCTGAGTCACAGAACCCTTTCCACCTTTAATAATACCTGCTCTTTCATATAAGGAAGCCAAGTCACTGTATAAATAACCAGGAAATCCTTTTCTGGATGGAATTTCACCTTTACTTGAAGAGAATTCTCTTACTGCTTCACAATAAGAAGTCATATCTGTAAGAATAACAAGAACATTCATGTCACATTCATATGCCAGATATTCTGCAGCAGTTAATGCACAACGTGGTGTCATGATACGTTCGATAATGGAATCATCAGAAAGGTTGACATACATTACAACCTTTTCCATAACACCTGTTTCTTCAAAAGAACGTCTGAACATATCTGCAACGTCGTTTTTAACACCCATTGCACCGAATACAATACAGAAATTTTCAGCATCTTCTCCCGTCAGTTTTGCCTGACGTACAATCTGGATAGCCACCTGATCATGAGGAAGACCAGAGCCAGAGAAGATAGGCAGTTTTTGTCCACGAATCAGTGTATTCAAGCCATCAATAGCAGAAATACCTGTCTGAATATAGTTTCTAGGATATACACGTGAAACTGGATTCAGGGGCTTACCATTAACGTCTTCGTACTTATCAGGATATACATTTCCTAATCCGTCAATAGGTTCGCCTACACCATTAAATGTACGTCCAAGAATTTCTTTAGATAATCCAAGTTCCATTGGATGACCTAAAAGCTTTGTCTTTACATTTACTTTAGACATGCCGTCTGTACCTTCAAACACCTGTACAACGGCTTTCTCGCCTTCAATTTCAACAACTCTTCCCATACGGGTAGAACCGTCTTTTAACTGAATGGAAACCATTTCCTCGTTGGAAACATCTTTTACATGATCTAAAGCAATCAAAGAACCTTTCACATCATTTAGTCCTAATAGTTGTAAACTCATGAAACGCTCCTTTCTTATTTCACTGTAGCCAAAGCGGCATCAATCTTATCTGGATAAGTATCTAATAAAGCCACGTTATCATTTGGAACATCATATTTGATAGAAATGACTTTTTCAAAGATACCTGTCTGTGTCATTAGAGAAACAGGAATGTGTTTCTCTACCAGCTGAGAACATGCTCTGCGCAGGTAATCAATGGTCTTTAGCATCTTATACTGCTTTTCCATACTTACAGACGTATCGTCTTTATGGAAGGCATTCTGCTGCAGGAAACCAACACGAATAACACGTGCAATTTCCAAGGTCAGCTTCTGATCTTCAGGTAAAACATCAGATCCAATCAGCTTTACAACTTCCATCAGATTGGATTCTTCATGAAGAATCTCCTGCATTTCAGCACGAAGATCCAGGAAATCATGAGCTACATTCTGTGTATACCAATGAGAAAGATCATCAATATATTCGGAATAGGAATCTGTCCAGTTCATGGATGGATAATGTCTTGCATAGGCCAGTGCCTTATCCAGAGCCCAGAAACAACGCACAAAACGTTTTGTATTAGAAGTGACAGGTTCAGAGAAATCACCACCCTGAGGGGAAACTGCACCAATCAAAGTGACAGAACCCTTTTGACCTGATAATGTGTCAACATACCCCGCACGTTCATAGAACTGTGCAATACGGGAAGGAAGATACGCAGGAAATCCTTCTTCTGCAGGCATTTCTTCCAGACGACCGGATATTTCTCTTAATGCCTCTGCCCAACGTGAAGTAGAGTCAGCCATTAATGCACAATGGTAACCCATGTCTCTGTAATATTCAGCGATTGTTACAGCTGTATAAATAGATGCTTCACGTGCAGCAACCGGCATATTAGAAGTATTGGCAATCAATACAGTTCTGTCTAATAACGGCTTACCGCTCTTAGGGTCTGTCAGTTCAGAGAATTCTTCCAAAGCTTGTGTCATTTCGTTACCACGTTCACCGCAACCAACATAAATGATAATATCTGCATCACACCATTTGGCAATCTGATGCTGCATCATTGTTTTACCAGCGCCAAATCCACCAGGAAGCGCACTGGAACCACCCTTGGCAATTGGGAACATTGTATCTACAACACGCTGTCCTGTGATTAATGGCATTGTAATAGGCTCTCGTCCTTTGATAGGTCTTGGAGTACGAATAGCCCATTTCTGCATCAGAGTTACCTCTTTCTGTTCATGTGTACTCTCATCTTCAATGACAGCAAGAACGTCCTTTACAGTATAAGCACCATCGCTGACTGCTTTGACTACCTTTCCCTTAATACCTACTGGAATTAAAGAACGGTGTTCAATCAGAGAAGTCTCAGGGCATGTTGCAAAAATCTGACCGGAAGTAACAACATCACCTTCCTTGATTTTCATTGTGACATCCCATTTCTTTTCTTCATCAAGACTTGGAATTGTTTTACCTTCAGAAATAAATGCGCCTTGTTCTTCAGCTATTTTTTCCAGAGGTCTTTCAATACCATCATAAATGTTTCTCAGAATACCAGGGCCAAGTGTAGCATTCAAAAGACTGCCTGTACCAATGACAGCTTCACCTGGTTTTAATCCTGTAGTTGATTCATATACCTGGATCATTGTTCTGTCGTCACCGATACGAATCACCTCACCAAGCAACTTTTTTTCACCCACATAGACCATTTCTCTCATGGCCAGATTTTTTGCATGTAAGACAGAGATAACAGAACCATTGATAGAATAAATTACATCACTCATTTGTTCTCCTCACTTTCTGTCAGTTTAAATCCGGAATGATTTCTGAACCATTCCATTTCATTTTCCAATGATTCCTCTAAGGAACATGTATATTCAGTTCCCAGAGTTTCATCGCGATATTTAAAACCACCTAAAGACATATATGTCTGTTCCAGCAGGTTTGTATATCCTTTTTCATCAAGAAAGGACTGAAGAAGCTTCATATCGTCTTTATCACAGAAAAACACACCAGAGTCTGTTACCTGTAAATCATCCAGTCTTGATTTTAAATATGTTTCATAGTCTGCGGAAGAACGGAACTGCTGTAATTTACTTCTTACTTCATCAAATAATACATTTGCAAGATGCTGTCTCAAAGCCAGCAGTTTCTTTTTTGTTTCCATTTTATCTCTGCTGGATTTAGTAGCAGCATACAGACGTAATTCGCTCAATTCCTTTTCGAGATATGTATCAGTCTCCTTCTTCAGACCTTCTTTATAGAAAGATAATTGATCATCATGTAAAGAATCTGTTTCAGATTGTACAAGTTCCTTTACAAGTGATGCATTGGAATTAACATCTTCCTGAATCTTTCTTAGAATTCTTTCTTCGTAGTTTTCCATACTTCACCTCAAAGTTTGATACCGGTGGCATCACTGATATAAGAGTCGATGGTTGCCCCGATATTTCCCGAACCGTGTCTGTCGGATATTTCAACAATTAACGGCTTTGGAAGATTTAGCTTATAGTCAGAAACGACATCGCTCACTTGTTCTACAGTTTTGGTTGTCATCAGAATAATAGCTATATTTTTATCCTGAATAAGTTCGTCCAGCTTTTGAAGGATACTGTCTCTTTCATGAATAACTTCTCCTTCAATGCCTGCAAGACGCATTCCCATCACTGTATCTGTATTGTCACTGATGCAGAATGCTTTCATACTGCAATCCTCTATTAAAGTTTGTTGATGATCAAGATAGAAATCAATAGACCGTAAATAGCGATACCTTCACCTAAGGCAACGAAGATAATAGCTTTACCGAAGTTGCCGCCATTTTCAGAGATTGCACCGATAGCAGCAGGAGCAGCTTTAGCAACAGCAAGACCTGCACCTAAACTGGAAGCAGCAACGGCAATGGAAGCAGCAATGAAGCCTAAACCCTGAGCGCTGGAAGCTGTAGAAGAAGTAGCTTCTTCTGCAAGAGCAGCAAACTGGTTAGCCTGGAAGACTAAACAAACTAAGAATACACCTGCAAAAATGGAAATCTGAGCAATCATTCTTGCTTTTGCATTATTACGGTTGATACCGCCTTTGAACATTAACCATAATGGACCTACAACTAATAATACAGCTAAACATGGAATAACAATTTCACTAATAGATAACATAATTTTTTCCTCCTGGATTTATATCCTTTTCTATCATTCTGCTTCCGCAGTCAGTGCTTTATATTTTCTACCGCCACCATTGTAGTAACGAGAGAACATTTCATAGTATTCAAGACGTAATGACTGAATACCTACAACAAGACCTTCAAGTACCATAACAAAGATGTTACCAAAGATTAGTACAACAATTCCCGCGTTGGATGTCATCTTGACCAGTGTCATAACTACAAGCATCATACCGGCATGAGATAACACGAACCCGCCTACTCTTAAATAAGACATGGAATTTGTAACAAATGACAAAACGATTTCCAATACTTCAAAGATATTCTGCAGAACATATCCACCCCAGCCTTCTTCAGGTGTCATTGGCTTATGTTCAACAAGATTTGTAAATGGTTCTTTCATCAAGAAGCATATTACAGGTACACCCACAAAGATT
Source organism: uncultured Bulleidia sp. (assembly GCA_934757945.1). Taxonomy (GTDB): domain Bacteria; phylum Bacillota_I; class Bacilli_A; order Erysipelotrichales; family Erysipelotrichaceae; genus Bulleidia. Next base: position 5,974 of record CAKVLT010000060.1, read on the forward strand.
ACCATGCATACAGGATTTAACAGCGGAGAACCACCGCCAACTAATACACCACCTGCAGCAAGCAGCACATATAAGTAGAAGCAGAAACCTGCAATACCATTCTGTGAGAAGAAAACTTCTCCCCATTTTTTGTGTTTTACATTGTTCATGATGTTCAAAGACATGGACATCAGAATTAATACAGCTCCAGTCAACATGGCTCCAAGTAACAGCGGCATAGTATTGGAATTGGACATAACATCAAAGAGCTTTTCACGTACATGGAATAAACTCTGATGAACTGGATTCAGAATTTCTTCATTACCAAACAAGGAACCAAACAGAAATCCAAATATAGTAGATGTAATGCCTGCTCTTCCGATAATTCCAAACAGTTTGCCTTTCTTTTCAAATACAAATCCCAGGATCATCAGGACAATTCCCTGTCCCATATCTCCAAACATGATTCCGAAAAGCAGACAATATGTAATGGATAAGAAGAATGTTGGATCAAAGTCATCATATTGCGGTAAAGAATACATTTCCACAAACAACTCAAACGGTCTTGCAAACCAGTTGTTCTTCAATAATGTCGGGCAATGAAACTGTGGAACTTCAGAAGGATCTTTCTCATCAAAAGTAACTTCCATTCCCTCGAACTGTTTTTTATATTCTTCTACCTGAGATGCCTGCACAAATCCGGATAAATAATACATATCATCAAATACAGAAATGTATTTATACTGTTTGATGATATCATCCTCCTGAGAGCAGTAAGCATAAACATCATTTAACTTAAATTCATATTCATGAAGCAGTTTATGTACATCCACCATTGGAATTTCAACAGGTTCAAAATATAAACTGTCAAAAATCTTCTTTACTTCATCTGCATAAGAATCACTTGTCACATAAACCATCCAGATATACTGTTTTGTTTCATGTAAACGATGATGTACAAAAATATTGTCTCTGTACATAGAAAGCTTTGGAAAGCTCTCTCTTGGTAAACGGCCAAATCCAAAATTTAAATATCTGCAGGCATGAATTTTTTCAAATCCACATACTGAGAGCTCTTCTAAAGCAGTTTCATCATCCGGTGTCAGAATGACATGTTCTGCATCACTTGTGATACCGAACTTATCCTGAAGTTCATCGATAAATGCTTCAATATCTTCACTAGAATATCTTGTGGATGGTTCCTGATCATGGAATTCAAATCCTACTGCATGAGCAAAATTCTGTAATGTCTGCTTAAATGCAGCATATGGATTTTCTTCCGATAACATCTTTCCACCGTTTTCTTCTGTGACGATATTACTGGCCGGTTCAACATCAAGCATGTTCGAATGCATTCCTTTTAACAGCAGGTCTTCAACATTCTCTTTACTGGTACCTGCTGATATATATTTCATTTTTACAATTGCCATCTGTCTTCTCCTTTCTAATATACAAGCAACGCTCTGACTCTGTCCTTGGAGACGCCGTATCTTGCTCCTTCAAGAATATTAATCAGATTACGTATTTCAGCTAAAGATAAATGCAAATAGCTCAATAGCACCAAATACGGTTCTGCGCTTGTTTCAATAGTTGTGTAATACATGTTATAGGCGATACGTTCTGTGTATCGTTCAATATATGTAAAGTTTTCCTCCTTTACATAGCGATGATATTTTCTTTTCAGCATTTCCAGAACTTCCTCAGATGAAGAAGCATCTATCATTTTCTGCAATTCTCTTGCAGAGAACAGACTGTGAGCACTGGTAAGCTGCTTTGCAATTTTATCCCCTGGAAGTTTGAAATATTTCTTAAGTCTGTAGATAAGTGTTACATTTTCCAGCTCAATACGCTTTGTAATCATATCTACCAGAAGTTTCTTTTCTTCTCCTTTTGCACTGGAAGAAGCCATAGATATCAGATTTGCATAATAGGCATCTCTCATATCATGTTCCAGAGAAACCATATCCAGTTCCTGTAATTCTGCATTACGATATTGCAAAAGAATCTTATAATACTTCGTCTCTTTCAAAATATCCAGTAGTTCTTCATAAGAATACACATCTACAAGTTTTGAAATATCAAAGGATAAATATTGCACCATATACATAGGCATACTTGCAATCAGCTGCTCTTTTTCATCACTGTCCGGGTTAATCAAAGTACGAATACACATCAAAATCATTTCAATTTCCGTATTCATTCCTGCGGCAATTAAAAACTGACCATCTTCCTTACTTCCGTAACGCAATAACTTGCGTAAACGATCATAGACATTCAGTCGTAGTAACACTTCCAACTGTCCACGATGCACCGCTTTTTCGTTTACTCCTTCCAATGTGTGTTCAAACAGTTTATCTGTTTTCAAGAAGGCAACGATATCTGCGATATTCTTTTTCTGAAGTAAGGCTTCATAGTCACTTGTACCAAGACGTTCACCAAACATAGCTCTGGCTTTTGCGACCATTGCGCCGTCATTGTTCATGGTTACTCACCTTTGACAATACGGTTATAAACTTCTTTGCACCAGGAATCTTTGTTCTGCTTAAACATATCCTGAAGTTGCTTAGAAGCTTTTGCATAATAAGCCTGGTTTAAAACATCATCATCTAGAATTCTCTTGTCTAACTCCGCTTTAGTTTTAGCAACAGTTTCATTTACTTCTTTCCAAGTTTCTTCGGACATCTTTTTCTTTTCATCTTCGATAGCTTTTTTTAACTGCGCTCGTTGATTATAGATATCCTGAATCTGATTTCGCACATTTTCATCTGTTTCAATCAAACTTTGGATTGCTTCAATTTCCATCTTGTCTCTCCTTACTGCTTTTAAAAAATGAACATAAAAGCGTATACTATTATTACACTGGAATTAGTTTCTTTCAACCAATTTGTGAATGATTCACAAGCAATAAAAAAGTCGGCATTTATTTTACTAAATACCGACAATATTCAAGAGGGAGTCCTTGAATCAATCTAAAGTCACATCTGAAATAAAGGATGTGAAGTCCTGATAAGAGTTCAGATCATCAAGACCATGTACTCTATCTGAAATACCCCAAATTTCAGAACGGTAAGCAATAATTGCAGTTGGAACTAATTCATTCTGACGAATAGCCCATTCTTTGTAAATTTCAGCTCTCTTTTCCTGATCAAATTCAGCTAAACCTTCAGCAATTAATTCCTGGGATCTGTCATCACGGAAACCAGAAGCATTGAAACCACCAGCTACATAAGCATCAGCATCGTATAATCCACCTGTTGGATCCGGATCAGCAGAGAGTGAGAATCCCATTGTATAAATATCAAAGTCTTTTTCACCTGGCTCAGCATCCATTGTCATAGAAGATACTGTGTTGAAGTCCATCTGTGTGATTTCCAGATCAACACCAATCGTATGCCAGGAATCGTATGCCATGGAAGATAATGTTCCAGGCCATGTAGAATCTGTATATACTAACCAGTTCAGATGTAATGGTGTTCCATCCTTATCACGGATACCATCTCCATCTGTATCTTTCCAGCCTGCATCGTCTAACATCTTGGCAGCTTTGTCTAAATCGTAATCATATGCATTTAATGCATCATTTCCAGGATATGCCCAGGATACTGGAGAAATTGGAGCCATACCTAAGGAAACAAGATCATCAGATCCATATTCAGCTTTTAAGAATGACTTTCTGTCTAATGCATACATTAATGCCTGACGAACCTCTGTCTGAGCAAGTGTAGGTCTTGTTGTATTGAAGCACATAAATGTATACCCATTACCTAAATAAGATACCAGGTGAGCATTGCTCATGCTTTCAATAGATTCAACGTTTTCAGCTTTGGCAGCAGGCATACACATATCGATTTCACCACTTTCAAGTGAAGAAAGTACTGTGTCATCTGCAACTTCCAGCATGTATACACCATCAATTTTTGGTTTTGCTTCACTGTCCCAATAATTTTCATTGGTCTTCAGTTTTACATACTGCTTGGAAGCATATCCGCCATCTTCCAGAACAAACTTACCTGAACCCCTTGGTTTCTGATTCAATTCATTTAATTCTTCAAAAGAAGAATGTGCATAATATTCTTTAGACATGACACCATAAGTGAAATTCTGAATATTTGCAGGTGATGCACTTGCCATTGTAAATGCAACAGTCTTGTCATCAATAACTTTGATGTCAGCAATAGCATTGGCAACATTTAATCTTGGTCCTGCATAATCATCTTCTGCAGGAACACTATATGAGTAAGCAACATCTTCTGCTGTCATATCCGTTCCATCTGAGAATTTAATGCCATCTTTCAATGTAAATGTATATGTCAGTTTATCATCTGACAATTCCCAATCTGCCAAATACGGAACATATTCACCTGAAGCATCGACTGTAACAAGTGGTTCAAATATCAGACTGCATACATATGAGTCATACGTATTAGAAGAAATAAACGGGCTAAAATTGCCTTCAATTCCTGATAAGCCATATTTCAGAATATTTGAAGATGATGTGGATGAACCGGAAGTGGATGAACCACCACCGCATCCGGCAAGTGATAGTGCTAAAGTAGCCAGAAAGGCAGATTTGTAATACCTTTTCATATGTGTCCTCCCTTTTTAAAGATGTCTTTATTATAGCGACAACTGTTTTCAAATCAAGGTTAAAATGAATTATTTTCATTTTTAATGATATTTCTTTCATGCATTTATGTAAATTATTACATTTTTGCATATAGAAAAAGTGCAGCTGGTGCACTTTCCCTGTTACGCAATATCTGTTAAATCATAATTATCCAGATATTTCTGTACTTTTTCACAAATTTCCTTCAAAGTATCTCCTTCAAATGGACTGGACAGATGGGATGTTTTCAACATGTTTGTCCATGTATCACTTCCACCAAGACTCGTATACTCCATGTATTTATCCCATGCCTTATGAATATCTTCCTGTATCATTGCCCAGAATTCTAAAGAAATAGTTTGTGCAAGACAATAATCAATATAGTAGAAAGGACTGCTATAGATATGGTGTTTTAACTGCCAGTGTTCTCCCTCACTGTAGAATGGAATCTGACCATCCAGTCTGTACCAAGGCATGTACAGCTGACATAATTTTTTCCATACATCATGTCTTTGTCTTGGAGTATAATCCGAATGTGCATAAATTTCATGCTGAAAATGATCTACTGCAGTACCATAAGGAATAAATTTCATAGCTCCGGCGACATGAGAATATACATATTTTCTGGCATCTTCCCCAAAGAAATCTCTTGCCCATTCCTGACCGAAAAATTCCATAGACATGGAATGACATTCACAAGCTTCCATTGTAGGCCAGATAGTAGATTCAGGTACACGATCTTTATTCAACCATGCTTCAAATGCGTGACCGGCTTCATGGGTAATCACTTCCACATCTCCCTGAGTGCCATTAAAGTTTGCAAAAATAAACGGCATTCTGTAATCACCAAGGGAAGTACAGTAACCACCGCCTGCTTTACCTTCCGTAGATAAAAGGTTCATAAGATCTCCATCTACCATCTGATGAAAATATTCGGATGTAACTGGAGATAATTCATCGTAAAATTTGATACCGGCTTTTACAACATCTTCTGCTGTTCCTGCAGGTTTAGAATTTCCTGATCTGAATTCAAGCTGTGCGTCAGCAAATGATAAAGGATACGATTTTCCCAAACGTTTTGCCTGCTCCTTATAAATTGACTCGGTGACAGGTACAACATATTTCACCACTGCTTCTCTGAACTTTGCAATATCTTCCTTAGTATAGCAATTTCGCTGCATACGATAATAGCCTAGCTGTGTATAACCGTCGTATCCAAGTTTCTTACCCATACCATCTCTTAGATGCACAAGTTCATCATAGATATAATCCATTTCAGGCTGATGTTCCTTATACCATCTTCCTTCTGCAATCCATGCCTGCAATCTTCTTTCATCATCCGCATCATTCATAAATGGTGTCATCTGACTTAAAGTATATTTTTCACCTTCAAAATCAACTTGTGCACTGGCAAGTAAGTTTTCGTATTCCTGTGCAAGTCTGTTTTCCTTTTTCAAGTCTTCTACAAGAATCGGATCGAATGCTTTTTCTTCAATTTCTGCATTCACAAATAAAATTGTGCCGAAATCTTTTTCAAATTCCGCTCTGAATGGAGAATGTAATAAAGCTTTTGTAAAAGAAGCAGAGTATGGTTGAAGCTGAGGAAGTGTTTCCATCCAGAATTCGTTTTCTTTTGTGTAGAAATCATCTCTAGTATCAATATCATGATGAATCTGAGCCAATGTGGCATAGGTATGAATATGTGTTTGGGCTTTATCCATTTCCAGAAAAGCTTCCTTTGCAGTTTCATAATTGTCAGCTGCTTTAAACTTTTCTAATGGCTGTTTCAAACTGTTTTCCATTCCATTAACATCTAATCGTTTGTACTTCATTTCATTAAATTTCATATACATAATCCTTTCTACTTTATGGTATACTAACTCTTGCATTTGGAGAATTACCCAAGAGGCTGAAGGGGGCGGTTTCGAAAACCGCTAGACGTGCAAGCGTGCGGGGGTTCAAATCCCTCATTCTCCGCGTATACCACTATTTTTCGTAATAGTGGTTTTATTTTACGTCATCATAAAACTCTATGTAAAGAAAAAGAGCCTGGAATATTCCGGCTCTATAA
>CAKVLT010000061.1 GCA_934757945.1 uncultured Bulleidia sp.
GCCATGTATCAAAGAACACTTGAAGAAAAAGAATTTGTAGTAGCCATATATAATGCGATTCCAAAAGAGAGAATACAGTTGTTTCTGGAGGATGTTTTAACCACCTACATGATCTATGCATTAAAAGATACTGCAGGTGGTCAATTATTGAGTGAAGAGGACAGAGATATCTTTATTCGGTTCATTACCTATGGGTTTACAGGAACGTACCTTCAATGGATACAGACTGGTATGAGAGCGGATCCTTCTGTCATTATTTCAAGAGTATCTGTTTTGACAAAAGAAGGATTGTCTTCGGCAATTATAAGAAGTATTACAACCACACAGGAAAATAAGGAGGAAGTGTGATATGTACGATATTTTAATACTGGGCGCCGGTATTACTGGCACTTTAACTGCCAGAACGCTGTCTCAGTATGCACTGAAAACAGCGGTGCTTGAAAAAGGAAACGATATAGCTGCAGGGGCAACCATGGCTAACAGTGCCATTGTTCATACAGGCTACGATCCTGAAGATAATACGTTAAAAGCAAAGCTGAATGTGGAAGGTGCGAGAATGTACCCTCAGCTACTGGAAGATTTGCATTGTACCTATAAAAAAGTGGGGGCATGGATTGTAGCCAAAGATACTGAAGGAGAAAAGAAACTTGAGGTATTGGCAGATCGTGCTCAAAAAAGGGGAATTGAACATGCTTATGTAGATTTAAAGGAAGCTTTTGATCAGGAAAAGAATTTATCTCCTGAAATTACAAAAGTATTGAGTTTCCCGACTACATTAGTAATTTATCCATGGCTTGTAGCAACCTGTGCCATGGAAAATGCCATGGAAAACGGTGTAGAACTGTATCTGAACCATGAAGTGACAAAGATAGAAAAACAGGAAGATTGCTATGTAGTACATACTTCCAACGGTATTTTTACAACAAAAATGATTATAAACTGTACAGGTACGCATTGTGCTTCTTTAGCTACACAGGTTTCTGATTGTGTTACTTACCAAAGTAAGCCAAAAAAAGGGGAATATTTTGTACTGGATCAAGGGTGTGATTTTGTACATCACATTATTTTCCCTGTGCCGACTGCAAAAGGAAAAGGGGTGCTGGCTGTACCTACTGTATATGGTAATGTACTGCTGGGGCCTGGTAGTGAATATGTGGAAGATAATGATGATGTGTCCACCAGCAGTTCCGGTTTGTCCTATGTACGAAGCCAGCTTGCAAATACACTGGTGAATGTTCCATATAATAAAGTCATTCGTTCTTTTACAGGATTACGACCTTCTACTACCAGTAAAGACTTTGTGATTACAGAATATGAGGACGCTGCAGGCTTTGTCGATGTCGCAAGTGTAGAATCTCCTGGTCTTGCCAGTGCACCGGCTATTGCCTGTTATGTAGTAGATACTTTTGTGTCCAGACATTTTGACCTTCAAAAAAAAGAAGACTATCAATCTTCTATTCCATCACGTATTGTGATGAACGATCTTTCTCAGGAAGAAAGAAACGCATGGATTGCAAAAAAACCTGCCTATGGGAAAATTATCTGCAGATGCGAAAATATATCTGAACAGGAAATCGTGGATGCGATACATTCTCCGATTCCGTGTACAACCATCAAAGCTATTAAAAAAAGAGTCAGACCTGGTATGGGAAAATGTCAGGGAGGGTTCTGTGAACCATTAGTTACAAAGATACTTGCAAGAGAACTGGGTATCAAAGAAACTGAAGTTCTGTACGATACACCGGGTTCCAATATCCTCGAAAAGGAGAATCGCTCATGAAACAGTATGATGCCATAATTGTTGGTGGAGGCAGTGCAGGATTAAGTGCAGCTATCACACTGAAAGAAAAAGGAATAGAAAATATTGTAGTTCTGGAAAAAGACGGTGAAGTAGGAGGAATCCTTTTACAGTGTATTCATAACGGATTTGGCTTACAGACATTTAAAGAGATGTTAACAGGGCCAAGCTATGCAGAAAGATTTAAACAGAAAGCTCTTGATCACCACGTTGAAATCAAATTGAATACCATGGTGACTTCTGTAACAGAAGATAAGCAGGTGACATATGTAAATGAAGAAGAAGGCTATGTCACTATTCAGGGTAAGACAATCATCTTATGTGTTGGTTGTTATGAAAGACCTCAGGGTGCCATTCAGATTGAAGGACCCAGAATTACCGGTGTGTATACTGCAGGGCAGGCTCAGAAATATCTGAATATGGATGGATATCTTGTCGGTAAGAAAGTGTTTATCCTGGGTTCAGGAGATATTGGACTTATCATGGCTAGAAGAATGAGACTGGAAGGTGCAGAAGTGCTGGGGGTGGCTGAATTGATGCCATATTCCAATGGGCTTGCACGTAATATCAAGCAATGTCTGGAAGATTTTGATATCCCGTTATATCTGTCGCATACCGTTACAAAGATATTTGGAAAAGACAGGCTGGAAAAAATAGAAATTACTCAGGTGGATGAGAACAAGCGTCCAATACCTGGAACAGAAAAATATTTTGCTGTGGATACATTGTTACTGTCTATAGGCTTACTGCCTGAAAACAAACTGGCAGAAGGTGCTCATCTGAAGATACATCCTGTGACAAAAGGGGTTATCGTAGATGATCTGTATCAGACAAGCTGTAAAGGCATCTTTGCCTGCGGTAACGGATTACATGTCCATGATTTAGTGGATTATGTCACTTTACAGGCATCTCGTGCAGCACTCGGCGCGTATACATATCTTACGAAAGATGTTTCTGATACGGTTTCTGATATAGAAGTCAGTGGTAATGTGGCTTACAGTATTCCTGCAAGTTTTCATCGTGATACAGAAAATCATGTGGAATTTTTCTTCAGGGTCAGAACACCTGTGAATCATGCAACATTACATGTGTATGATGATGTGAAAGAAATCAGAAAAGTGACAAAAGAAAAATGGATTCCAAGTGAAATGGAAAGAGTACTGCTTACAAAAGATCAGTTGCGTGCAGTGGAAGGTACTTTGCATTTTGATTTGAAAGAGGATAGTGTATGTTAAAGGAATTAGTGTGTGTCAATTGTCCTAAAGGATGCAGAATACAGGTGACAATGGAAGGAAATAAGATTCTTTCCATTGAAGGTAACAGCTGTCCGAAAGGAAAGCAATATGCTGAAAGTGAAATGATCTGTCCTATGCGTATTCTTACAACAACTGTTAAAATTGAAGGTGGTTGTCAGAATGTGCTGCCAGTAGTGACTGAAAAGGAAATTCCTCTTGCAAAGATGGATGAAGCTATGGAAGAGGTACGCACAATACATGTTCAAAGTCCCGTTACCATGGGACAGGTTATCAAGGAAGATCTTGCACATACAGGAGTTAGATTGTTATCTTCACGCTCCATGTAAGTTTTTTCTTGGAAAAATGCATGGATGATACTAAAATTGTATTGTTTAAACGGAGGAATTTTCAAAGATGGTAGATTGGAAAAATCTTGATGAACTAGATTCTTACAAAGAACTAGAAGCTTGTGACAAAGTGGATCTCAAAACTGTCATGAGTGGCACAAACGGTGCAGAAAGAGTGAAGAACTACTCTGTTCCAATGGCTGAAGGTCTTGTTTACAATTACGGTGCTAAAGCAGTAGATGAAAAAGTACTTCAGGCAATCGTTAAACTTGCTGAAGAACAGCAGTTAAGTGAAAAATTCGAAGCTCTCTACAATGGTGAAATGATCAATACAGGCGAAAAAAGACTTGTACTACACCAGTTATGCAGAGGTCAGCTGGGAAATGCTGTCCATGCTGATGGAGTAGATAAAAGAGAGTTCTATGTAAAACAGCAGGATAGAATTGCTGCATTTGCAAATAAAGTACATAATGGTGAAATTGCAAATGCCAATGGTGAAAAGTTCACTACAGTTGTACAGATTGGTATTGGTGGATCTGACTTAGGTCCAAGAGCAATCTATATTGCTTTGGAAAACTGGGCAAGAAAGAACAATACATTAAAAATGGAAGCTAAATTCATCTCTAATGTAGATCCTGATGATGCTTCTGCTGTATTAAACAGCATCGATGTTGCACATTCTCTGTTTGTTCTCGTATCCAAATCAGGTACAACTCTGGAAACTTTGACAAATGAAGCATTTGTAAAAGATGCTATTGTTAAAGCTGGATTAAATCCTGCAAATCATATGGTGGCTGTCACAAGTGAAACTTCTCCACTTGCCAAGAATGAAGGCTATTTAGATGCATTCTACATGGACAACTACATTGGCGGACGTTATTCTTCTTCCAGTGCAGTAGGCGGAGCTGTGTTATCTCTTGCTTTCGGTCCTGAAGTATTTGCTGATTTCTTAAAGGGCGCACATGAAGAAGATAAACTTGCATGCGAAAAGGATGTCTTAAAGAATGCTGCTATGCTGGATGCGTTAATCGGTGTTTATGAAAGAAATGTACTTGGATATGAAGATACAGCTGTATTGCCATATTCTCAGGCATTATCCCGTTTCCCTGCACATTTACAGCAGCTGGATATGGAATCCAATGGTAAGTCTGTTAACAGATTTGGTGAACCGGTAAACTATCCTACAGGACCAATTATCTTCGGTGAACCTGGTACTAACGGTCAGCATTCCTTCTATCAGTTATTACATCAGGGTACAAACATCATTCCTCTGCAGTTTATCGGTTACAGACACTCTCAGATTGGTAATGATGTTGTTATTGAAGGTTCTACATCTCAGCAGAAACTGTGTGCTAACGTCGCTGCACAGATTGTTGCCTTTGCATGTGGTAAAGAAGATGAAAATCTAAATAAGAAGTTTGAAGGCGGAAGACCTTCTTCTATCATTATCGGTGATGAATTAACACCTGCAAGTCTTGGCGCATTACTTGCTCACTTTGAAAACAAAGTGATGTTCCAGGGATTTGCCTGGAATGTCAATAGCTTTGACCAGGAAGGAGTACAGCTTGGTAAGGTATTAGCTAAGAAGGTACTTGCTCATGAAACAGACGGTGCTTTAGCTGTATATTCCGATTTATTAAATATCTGATGTATCTTGCAGTAAGGTCTTATAGAAAGGCCTTACTTTTTTTGCGTGGTAATAAAAAACCAGTTGTCTTTCAAGACAACTGGCATTCTTATTTTTATGCATTGGAAGAATCCGTCAAAGTGACATCAAAAGTTAACTGTTCACCTTTACGTTCTACAACTACTTCTACTTCATCTCCGGCTTTCTTTTTGTTCAATACAGAAGTTAAATCAGAATAGCTTGTAATGTCAGTACCGTCAATGGATACAAATCTGTCATAGGCTTTTAACCCGGCCTGTTCTGCAGGTCCGCCTGTAACTACATCTGTTACATACAATCCTGCTTCATAACGAGATGTACTCTGATCCAGCTGGGAAACATAGACACCTAATGTAGCTCTGTCTGTGACTTTACCATTTTCAATCAGCTGCTTTGCTACATTCATGGCATCGTTAATTGGAATGGCAAATCCTAAACCTTCAATGGTTGTACCACTTGAAGTAGTACCGGAGTCTTTAGCGTTAACAATACCCACCAGATTGGCATTGGAATCAAATAATCCGCCACCGGAGTTACCGGAGTTGATAGCAGCGTTTGTCTGGATGAGATTCATGGAACGGTTATTGATGGTCAATTCTCTGTTTGTGGCGGAGATAATACCATCTGTAACGGTACCGCCAAGTGTGCCAAGAGGGTTACCAATAACGACGGCTGTATCACCGACAGCTAACTTATCGCTGTCTCCGATTGTTGCAGGAGTTAATCCTTCCGCTTCTACTTTAAGTACAGCAATATCACTATTGGCATCTGTACCTATAAGAGTAGCTTCATAAGATGTCCCGTCACTTGTAACAACATTGAATTCTGTTCCGTCTTCTACTACATGGTTATTGGTAATGATGTAGCCATCCTGAGAGATGATGACACCTGAACCAGCACTGTTGGTTTCATAGGTTCCTCCAAAGAAACCATACTGTGATACTGTTCCTTTTACGTTGATTTCTACTACGGAAGCACTGGCCTTTTCTGCAACCTCAGCAGTAGTTAATCCATCTGTGGCAGATGTCTGCTTTGCTGTGCCGCTATCCTGACTGGAAGTATAGACTACTGTATTGGAAGGAGAATAGGTTTTTAAAGCTACCATAGCTCCTGTAAAACCTGTTCCTAAACCTACAACGGCTGCTAAAGTAATTGTCAGGACGGGATGACTCTTTTTCTGTTTTGTATGTGGTGCAGAAGGTCTTTCGGAATATTCTGCATTGATTGGTTCTTCTGGTTTGAATTCACTCATAAATCTTACCTCCTTTGTTTAACATGTATTATAGTACTTTTTAAAAGTGAAAAACATGTGAATACTGCATGAAATAAAATGAATTGAGGTATATAATACCTCCATATTCTATGGAGGAGACTATGAAAGCTACGATTAATATTTCCATTCCGATTGACCTTGTGCGAAGAGATATCTTTGCTCAGTTACAGGATCTTGAGCAGCCAAAATATACATTTGTTAAAATGACATCCAGACAGGAGGGCCAGTTTGAAGTGGAAGACGATGGTACTCATGGAGATCTTGTGAATTATACAAAAAAAATTATCCATGCATACAAATACGGAGGAGTTGTCATGTTCCAGGTAGTGTATAACGGACAATTCTTTAATGGCGGCCCCATCTTGGATAAACTAAAGAAATAATTTAATTTCTTCGTAATGCCATGGCATAGACTGCACCAAGGCAACCACCTATGATATGCGTTAACTGAGAGATGTTATCTGTACTGGTAATACCGGAATAAATGGCATCACCAATATAGATGACAGCGACAATAATCATTGTTAACGGTACCCCTTTACTCTTTGTGCCGGTGACGCTTGCCATAAGGATAAAGGCAAAGACTACACCAGAGGCTCCAAGTAATGCGGCATTACCGGGAAGCAGGATGTGTACAAGTCCTGTAGCCAGAGCGACGACAAGAATGACGGAAAGTACAGATTTACTTCCGTATTTTTCTTCAAGTAAAGGTCCTACCAGCAATAACATCACCATATTGTTGGAATAATGTGCAAGATTGGCATGCCCCAGAACATGTGTGAATAAACGTACATACTGCATCGGATCTTTCATGGATGTACGATAAATACTGAAAATAAAAGAGTTTGCCCAGCCACTAGTAAAGGAATTCAGCAGTAAGGCGCCAAAGGATAGAATGGCAAACCACAATACTACCGGAGAATTAAAGGTTATTTTTTTCATAGAAGTATTATAGCAGAACAAAGCTATAACATTGAGTATTTTTGAATATGTTTGTATACTTAAACAGGTACATAAAAAGGGGTGTTTAAAATGAGTGAAAATAAACATAATGTATTAGCTCCTGTCAGTAATGAAGCACTGGAGAAAGTGATACAGGATTTAAAAGAAGGAAACTCTCCGCAGAAACAGCATGATCTTGCAGAGGAATTAAAAAAAGCAAGACTGTTGTCTCCTTGTTCTTTTGATGTTGTAAAAGATAAAGATGGTAAAGTAAAGGTAAGACCAGATCAGATTAAGTTTTTCCTTTTAAATACTAATGACAAGAAAACATTCTTCCCTGTCTTTACTAATTTTGAAATGACAAAGAAGATTGAACTTTCCAAAGATTCTCCTAAAGTCATTGTCCGTACGATTCAGGATCTTGGAGCTATGCTCAATGGAAATAAGCAGGCACAGGGATTAATTATAAATCCGGGTGCAGATAATATTGTCATTCCTCAGAATCTGGTGTTACTGCTTGCAGGTCTGATTGAAAAACCACAGGAACCATCTCAGCAAAAACCACAGGTACAGGTGACTTACTCTGAACCAAAGATTTATCCTACAAAAATGGTTGCAGATGTCTATGATGCCTGTGAAAAGGTGGATTCCATCCGGAAGGTATGGTTAAAACAGAAGACAGCAGGAATGGAAATTTCTTTTATCTTCTTTGTGGAAGCAGAGCCTCAGGATAAATCTGTAGGAGATGTTATTTTACAGGCTTGTGAAGGTAAGACAAAGGGATTGAAAGTGGATGTTGCATGGGCGACAGATATCGTAAAAGAAAAGATTATTAAAGATTCTGTTCCACTTTATGATAAGGATCTGAGTTTCTGACGGGAAAGATCATTCATTTGGAAAATGAGAGTATCCATGATGCGACTAATCTTGTAAAAGAAGTATTCTTTTCTTCAGGAAATCTTGGATTAGACAGAAATGCGGCAAAGTCTTTTCTGGAATTCCTTTCTATACATGCAAAAGATCTGACCTGGATCGGGTATATGGACCCGGATGTCAAAGGTGTTCTTGCATATACAGAAGGGCATCTGTCATTGTTATTTGTAAGAAAAGAAGATACACATGCAGGTATAGCCACAAAACTTGTGCAGTATTTTCTTCAGGAAGAAAAAGAGGCAGGTATTCAGAGAATTACTCTGAATGCATTAGGTTCTTCCGTAGGGTTCTATAAATCTCTTGGTTTTGAAAAAGCAGGAGAGCCTTCCAAAGCGGGTGGTATGGAGTATCAGCTGATGGAATATCTGATGGGAAGAGAAAATCTTGGCAAAGTTGTCAGTGTACGTGTGGATCAAAGATACGGATCTTTGCATTCTATCATTCCTGATCTTTGTTTGCCATGCAACATAGGCTATGTGGAAGACTATACCCAGGAGGATTTTCAGGATGCGTATATCTATGGTGTCTATGAACCTGTAGAGCAGTTTAAAGGTGTGGTTATAGGAATTATTTATCACAGAGATGAAAGTGAAACAAGATGGATTGTCGCAAGTGGAAACCAGTATGACAGACAGGATGTTCTGCAGGTCATTGCTCCGCTTGAAACGGATTATGATGTCCGTATAGAATGGTTATAATGAAAGTCATCGTAAGATGACTTTTTCAAAAAAGGAGGAAGAACATGCGTAAAGCGTTTATTCATTGCAATATCTATAAAAAAGAAGAAGATGCGTTTCTGATAGAAGACGGTAAATTTGTCAAGTTTGGCGCTTCGGAAGAAATTCAGAAAGAACTGGAAGATACTGATGAACTGGTAGATGTACATGGTTTGTCAGTATATCCAGGATTTATGGATACCCATTTACATCTGTTAAGAACAGGTGACTATGTAAATCATGTGCAGCTTCTGGGTGTTACGGATAAAGAAACCGTACGTAAGAAAGTAGAACCTTTCTTGTTCTGTGAAGATATGTGGATTACCGGAAGAGGATATGCCTGTGATTTTGATAAAGCCTTCCTGGATTCTATTTCTACAGAAAAAGCTATCTGTCTTACAAGGGTGGACGGACACAGCATGATTGTCAACTCCAAAGCACTTGAACTTGCCGATGTCCATTGTGATACAGAAATAGAAGGTGGTCATATTGAGTATGATACTGGTATTGTGTATGAAAATGCCATCAATATCTTAAAAAATGCTCAACCTGCAATTTCTGAAGAACAGATTGAAAAAGATCTCTTACAGGGTATGCAGTACTGTGCTTCCTTTGGTATCACATCTATGGGTACAGACGACTTTGTCTCTTTGACAAAGGACTATACAAGTGTATTAAACGTCTATGAAAAGCTGCGTTATCAGCAGAGAATGCCAATCCGTGTTGTACAGCAATGTGAATTCGAAACTGTGAAAGACTTTGCAAAATTCCTGGATGAAGGATACTGCACAGGTATGGGCGATGATTTTTTCAGTATCGGGCCATTAAAACTGATTGGAGATGGAAGTCTTGGCAGCAAGAATGCAGCTATGATTCATGGGTATCTGAATGACCCGGACAAACATGGTACACTTGTACATACAGATGAAGAAATGGAACTGTATGTAGAAATGGCGAATAAATTCAACATGCCAACCATTGTACATGTTATCGGTGATCAGGCAGTAGAGCAGGTACTGAATGTTTTTGAAAAGACACTCTATAAAGGTAATCCTTTAAGAAGTGGTCTGGTGCATTGTCAGATTATGAATGCACATCAGATAGAGAGAATTCAGAAGCTGAATCTTTGCTGTTATATTCAGTCAGCGTTTATTGAAGATGATGCACAGATGGTTAAGGAGTTTATTCCAAAGCCGCTTGCGGCAAGTTCCTATGCATTTAAAACATTGCTGGAAACTGTACCGACTGGCAACGGATCTGATTCACCTGTGTGTGTGCCAGATGTTCTCAGAGGTATTCAGCTTGCAATGACAAGATGCGACAGTCATGGTAATGTCCTGAATGCAGATCAGGCAATGACACTTGATCAGGCAATAGAATCTTATACGTCCAAAGCTGCCTTTACTTTAAATCTTGAAACAAAAACAGGTACTCTGGCAGAAGGGTATTATGCAGATTTTGTTGTACTGGATAAAGATCTTTCCAAAGAGAAGGTGGAAGATATTGATAAAGTCAAAGTGATGATGACTGTGGTAAATGGAGAAACAGTCTTTGAAAGATGAAAATACGTAATCTGCATAATGAGGATATTGCAGCATGTCTTTCCATTTATAACTGGTATATTGAACATACAACCATTACATTTGAAACAGAGCCGTTATCCCTGCATGCCTTTATAGAAAGGGTTGATACTATTACCAAAAGATATCCATGGCTTGTGGCAGAAGATGCAGAACATACTATTATTGGCTATGCGTATCTTGATACTTTTAATGCAAGAAGTGCCTATGAGTATACCTGTGATGTTTCTATCTATCTGGATCATGAACAAAGACACCACGGTACAGGTACCGTTTTGATGCAGGCATTACTGGATCTTGCAAAAGAAGATGGCTATCATACGGCTGTTTCCATAGTGACACAGGGAAATGAATCTTCGGAACATCTTCATGAAAAGTGTGGTTTTACAAAAGCAGGTGTATTGGAACATACAGGTTATAAGTTTGAAAAATGGCTGTCTGTTACTTATTATGTAAAATCTCTTCAGAATGGGGATCCTCATCCTCTCAAGAATAAGGAGTATGTATGAAAGTTGTACTGGCCGGTATCTGTTTACAACAGGAAAAGAAGGCATTTGCTTCTCAGATGGAAGAATGCAGAAGACTGTGTGAAGCCAGCAACAGAGAAGTTGCAGATACAGTGACACAGGTTTCCGTCTCCATTCATCCTAAAACAGCATTTCGTCAGGGAAAGCTTGAGGAACTTGCAAAGGTGGTACAGGAATCACAGGCAAAACAGGTGGTGTTTTATAACGATCTCAGTATTTCCATGGCGGACAGGATTCAGGAAGTGGCTGGTGTATCTGTGATAGACCGTACTGCATTAATTCTGGAAATCTTCTCTTTAAGAGCGCGCAGTAAGCAGGCTTTGTTGCAGACAGAACTGGCAAGATTACAATATGATCTTCCACGTGTGGTAAAAGAATCAGCTCAGGCCTCTGAACATGCAAGATCCTCTTTTAATAACCGAGGAAGTGGTGAAATGAGATCTGCACTGATTGAAAGAAAATATTCCAGAAGAATTTCTTTGTTAAAAGAAGAGCTGAGAAAGATTGCAAGTAAGAACGGACAGGATGAAAGAAGAAGAGGCAGGACGCTGTTGAAGAAATGTGCACTTGTGGGGTATACCAATGCAGGTAAGAGTTCTTTGATGAATGCTATTCTGGATTCTACGCACAGTGCGGGTTCTGCAACTTTTGAACAGGATATGTTATTTGCTACACTGGATACCAGCGTAAGAAGAATTGATTATGCCAACCAGGCTTATTATCTTTATGATACTGTAGGATTTGTATCCAAGCTGCCTCACACACTGGTGGAAGCGTTTCAAAGCACTTTAAGTGCCTGTACAGAAGCAGATCTTTTAGTTATTGTGCTGGATGCCAGTGATCCTTTACATGAAGAAAAACTGCAGGTGACACTGGATACATTAAAACAGATTCATGCACAGGATATAGAAACTATGATTGTGTACAATAAAATAGATCTTGTTGAAAATCCTTCAAAATTTAATGGATTGTGTGTTTCTTCTAAAACTATGCAGAATATCGATGTTCTGCAAGACAGAATTCTGGAAAAAATGTATGGAGGGAAGCAAATCACATGCACTATTCCTTACACTTCCATGGGAATGTTAGATAAATACAGAGCAGTATTGAAGGTGGAAGTGGTAGAATATAAAGACCAGGAAATGGTCGTGAAATTACAGGGGAAACAAGAGCTTTTACAACTGTTTGAAAAAGGAGAAAAAAACGTATGAAAACATTGTGGGAAAAGTGGTCTAAAGAA
>CAKVLT010000062.1 GCA_934757945.1 uncultured Bulleidia sp.
CTTCATCTTGATTTTAACTAAGTGGATAGCCACTTCTTTTTGTCATGTCTGCTACATATCATAATGTTTCACACTTAGACTCCTTTTCTTAATGAATGTATTTTATCACAATGGCTCTTTCGTGTTTATACATGAATAAAAAAAGAGCCTCCTGAGAGACTCTTTACACCTTATTCATCAATAGATTCACTTGAGGAATTTACTACACTTTCAGGCATTTCCTTTGCGGAAGCACTTGCTGCTTCATATTCAGCATTACGAATTTCACGTGCTTCTTTTAACTGAGCAGCACGTCTTTCAATTCTACGTGATGTTTCACGGTCAAAGTTTCTGCCTGTTCCGGCAGGAATGAGTTTACCAATAATGACGTTTTCCTTGATACCCTGCAGTTTATCTACCTTTCCACGAACAGCAGCCTCAGTTAAGACACGTGTTGTTTCCTGGAAAGAAGCAGCAGATAAGAAGGAATCTGTTTCAACAGCAGATTTAGAAATACCCAGTAAGACTGGTCCGAACTTTGCAGGGGTCTTACCTTCATCTAATAATGTATCGTTGATTTCATTCATTCTTGCAAGAGAAAGTGTCTGACCTGCAGATAATCCGGAATCGTTGCCTTCAAGAACAATTACTTTCTTGAGCATCTGCTTAATCATTACTTCCAGGTGCTTATCGGAAATATCGATGGACTGAGCAGAGTATACTTTCTTAACTTCTTTCAGAATGTATTCCTGAACAGCTCTGACACCAGCAACTTCCAGTAATTCTTTAGGTGCAATCTGACCTTCTGTCAGCTTTTCACCTGCATGAACCTTTGTGCCAACTTTAATCCAGGAACGACGTTTCTGAGTTAAGTCACACTTATGTTCAATAGATTCTTTTTCACCTGTAACAACAATGATTTCACCTGTTTTGGATTCCTGCTCACGAACATCAGTGATTTCACCATCAATCTTGGCAATAACTGCAACACCCTTAGGTGTACGTGCTTCAAACAATTCTTCTACACGAGGAAGACCCTGTGTAATATCACCGTTCTGAGTAGCAACACCACCAGTATGGAAGTTTCTCATAGTCAGCTGTGTACCAGGTTCACCAATAGCCTGAGCTGCCATGATACCTACAGCTTCACCTTCTTCTACAAGATTACCGGTTGCCATGTTCATACCATAGCACTTACGGCAGATACCTGTTGTAGATTCACATGTAAAGACGTTACGGATATATGCTTTCTTAACTCCAGCGTTTACACACTTCTGAGCTAATTCATCAGTAATATATTCATCAGCATCGACAATGACTTCACCTGTTGTTGGATCAGTAATAGGCTGAGCTGTATAACGACCTACAATACGGTCAAAGAATTTTTCGATAACAGAGTTATTCTTTTTATCAATAATATCTTCTACTAAGAATGCCTTATCTGTACCACAGTCTTCTTCTGTGATAGTTACTTCCTGAGCAACGTCGACAAGTCTTCTTGTCAGATAACCAGATTCAGCTGTCTTTAAGGCAGTATCTGTTAAACCTTTACGTACACCATGAGTACCAATAAAGAATTCGGATACGCTCATACCTTCACGGAAACAGGATGTGATAGGGACTTCGATAACAGAAGACTGATATTCCTTCTTGGACTTAGACTGGTTAGGACGAGACATCAGACCACGCATACCTGCAAGCTGTGTAAAGTGGTTCTTGTTACCACGGGCACCGGATACAGCCATCATATTGATAGGGTTCATACGAGGTAAGGATGCCATCAGTGCATCACCGACTCTGTCCTTAATATCAGCCCAGATGCTCTGGTAAGCTTTATCCCATTCCTGAAGAGTCAGCATACCTCTGTCTCTGAGCATATTTACCTGATCAGCTCTCTTACGACCTTCTGCAAGTAATTCTTCCTTACCAGGTGCGACTTTAATATCACTTAAGGATACTGTCATACCAGCAAGTGTGGAATATAAGTAACCCATGTCTTTCAGAGCATCAAGAATGTCAGAAGTACCGTTGATATTGTACTTGTCGAATACTGCGGCAATAACGTTACCTAAATCCTTCTTCTTGAATTCGCCATGAACTTTACGGCTGGCAATTTCTTTCTTGATATCTGTTCCAAATGGAACGAAGTCATCATTTGGAGTAACTTTTAAGTTATCTGCAGTTGCTTCGTTAACATATGGGAAATCTGCAGGGAATGCAGAGTTAAAGATAATCTTACCAACAGACGTTAATAAGTAGCAGGAATTCTGATATTCATTGAAACAGGATTTGTTTACTGTCCACGCCGGTAAAGCAATACGGCTGTGTAAGTGAACTACACCTGTCTGATAAGCCATCAATACTTCATCAGGATTCTTGAAGACATGTGCTTCATTATCACCATATCTTCTCCATCTTTCTGCTTCACGTTTTTCACCTAAAGCTTCCAGTCTGTCTGCTTTTTCATAGAATTCCTGAGCAGTTTCTTCCATGTTCAGATAGAAGTTACCTAAAACCAAGTCCTGTCCAGGAGTAACGATAGGTTTACCATCCTTAGGACCCAGAATGTTGTTGGAACCAAGCATTAATACTTCAGTTTCAGCTCTTGCCATTTCACTTAATGGAAGATGGACAGCCATCTGGTCACCATCGAAGTCAGCATTGAAGGCTGGACATACTAATGGATGTACACGGATAGCCTTACCTTCTACAAGGATAGGGAAGAATGCCTGAATACCTAATCTATGCAGTGTAGGTGCACGGTTAAGGAATACTGGGTGATCGGCAATAACCTTTTCAACCACATCCCATACACGTGGATCTAATTTATTAATCAGTTTTTCAGCTGTCTTGGCATTTGTAGCAATCTGTTCATTGACTAACTGATTGATAACAAATGGTTTGTATAACTGAATGGCCATTTCTTTAGGCAGACCACACTGCCACATTTTCAGATATGGACCAATAGCAATAACAGAACGTCCGGAGAAGTCAACACGTTTACCTAATAAGTTCTGACGGAAACGACCCTGCTTACCCTTTAATGCATGGGATAGAGACTTTAATGCTCTCTGTCCTGCACCTGTGATTGCCTTACTTCTTCTGCCGTTATCAATTAAAGCATCTACAGATTCCTGTAACATACGCTTTTCGTTCTGAACGATAATAGCAGGAGTACCTAATTCTAATAATTTCTTTAAACGGTTGTTACGAGTGATAACACGACGATATAAATCGTTCAGATCACTGGTTGCAAAACGTCCACCATCCAGCTGCAACATTGGTCTTAAATCAGGTGGAATAACAGGAAGACGTGTCAGAACCATCCATTCAGGCTGGTTTGTGGAATTCATGAAGGCATCCACTGTTTCCAAACGCTTGATAAGTTTCTTACGTTTTTCGTTCTTGGCGCCTTCTAATTCTTTCTGAATTTCTTCATATTCTTTCTGAAGATCTACCTGTTCAAGCAATGTCTTTACTGCTTCAGCACCTGTAGCAGCAGTGAAAGATCCAGGTCCGTAAATAGCTGTCTTTTCACGGAATGTCTTTTCAGAAATAACTTCTTTATAGGCAAGATCTGTATCACCTGGATCAGTAACAATCCAGGATACGAAATATACAACTTCTTCCAGCTGTTTAGGTGGAACATTGAGCAATAAGCTCATACGGCTTGGAGTGCCACGAAGATACCAGATATGTGCAACAGGAGCAGCAAGATCGATATGTCCCATACGTTCACGACGTACAGAGGACTTTGTAACTTCTACACCACACTTATCACACTTAACACCCTGGTAACGAATCTTCTTGTACTTTCCGCAGGCACATTCCCAGTCCTTACTAGGACCGAAAATGCGTTCACAGAATAAACCATCTCTCTCAGGTTTCTGAGAACGATAGTTGATTGTTTCAGGCTTCTTAACTTCACCATAGCTCCATTCAAGGATTCTCTCTGGTGAGGCGAGTCCTATTTTGAATGCAGAGAAATTGTTAATGTTCATTTACTCGCCCTCCTGATTTCCATCTTCGCTACCATCATCTACTCCGACAATAGCTTCCGGAATATCTTCTTCATCAACACCGACTTCGATTTTAGCGGTTTCTTCACCAAACTTCTGACGAGATTTATCCATGGAGATTTCCTTGGACAGCTCATCATTTTCCATAGCTTTCAAATCTGTTTCATTGCCTTCATCATCCAGCATACGTACATCTAAAGCCAAAGCCTGTAATTCATGTACCATAACTCGGAAGGATTCAGGGATACCTGGTTCAGGAAGATCCTGGCCCTTGATGATAGCTTCATATGTCTTTGTACGGCCAATAATATCATCAGATTTCACTGTTAAGATTTCCTGCAGAACATGAGAAGCTCCATATGCTTCAAGAGCCCAAACTTCCATTTCTCCGAATCTCTGACCACCATTCTGTGCTTTACCACCTAATGGCTGCTGAGTAACTAAGGAGTACGGACCTGTAGCACGAGCATGTAACTTATCGTCTACCATGTGTGCAAGTTTAATCATATACATGACACCGACAGAGATACGTTCATCATATGCTTCACCTGTCTGACCATCATACAGAACATATTTACCATCACTGGAAACATTCGCTTCCTTCATGATGTCATATAGATCTTCGTTGGAAACACCATCAAATACCGGTGTAGCAAACTTCACACCCAGTTTTCTTGCGGCCATACCAAGATGTAACTCTAATACCTGTCCGATGTTCATACGTGAAGGTACACCGAATGGGTTCAGCATAATATCGATTGGAGTACCATCTGCTAAGAATGGCATATCTTCAACCGGATTAATACGGGAAATGACACCCTTGTTACCATGACGTCCAGCCATCTTATCACCTTCACGGATCTTACGTTTCTGAACGATGTAGACCTTAACCACCTGGTTAACACCTGCAGGTAATTCAGCATCATCTTTTCCGCTGAAGACACGTACACTGTGGACAATACCAGCACCACCATGAGGTACCTTTAAGGAATTGTCACGAACTTCACGGCTCTTTTCACCAAAGATAGCTAATAACAGTTTTTCTTCAGGAGATACTTCGGACTGTCCCTTTGGAGTAACTTTACCAACAAGGATATCTCCTTCCTTAACTTCTGCACCAACCATGACAATACCTCTGGCATCCAGATTCTTGCATGCATTTTCAGAAACGTTAGGAATATCTCTCGTAATTTCTTCAGGACCGAGTTTTGTAGAACGACACTCAATCTTGTACTCTTCAATATGTACAGATGTATATACATCATCGTACTGCATACGTTCAGACATAATGATAGCATCTTCATAGTTGTAACCATGCCATGTCATAAAGGCAACCAGAACGTTCTGTCCAAGAGCAAGTTCCCCATTGTACATGGATGGCCCATCTGCAAGGATATCACCACGTTCTACTCTTTCACCATCCCATACAATTGGTCTCTGGTTTAAGCATGTAGAAGCGTTGGATCTGCGATACTTAGTGAAATCATATGTCTTTTCAGTACCATCATCCTGTTTGATAACGCACTTTGTTGCATCTACATAGGTAACTACACCAGGAGCAGTTGCTACACAAGCCGCACCGGAGTCACGAGCAATAGCATGTTCCATACCTGTTGCTACAAAAGCACTGTGAGGGTCTAATAACGGAACAGCCTGACGCTGCATGTTGGCACCCATCAAGGCACGTGTACAGTCATCGTTTTCGAGGAATGGTACGCAGGCAGTCGCAACAGATACAATCTGACGAGGAGAAATATCGGCATAGTCAACATCTTTAGCGTTAACCATCATTGTTTCACCTTTAATTCTTGCAACAACCTTATCACCATTTAAGTGGTTGTCTTTAATTTCGTTGGCCTGAGCAATAACGTGATCGTATTCTTCATCTACAGCCATGTACTGAATGTCGTCAGTTACTTTTCCATCAATAACCTTTCTGTAAGGTGTTTCGATAAAACCATATTCATTTACCTTGGCATAAGAGGTCAGGTAAGAGATAAGACCGATGTTAGGTCCTTCAGGTGTTTCGATAGGACAGATACGACCATAGTGGGAGTTATGAATATCACGTACTTCAAAGCTTGCACGTTCACGTGTTAAACCACCAGGACCCAATGCAGAGATACGTCTCTTATTGGACAGCATAGCCAGAGGGTTTTCCTGATCCATGAACTGAGACAACTGAGAAGAAGAGAAGAACTCTTTAATTGCACTTGTTAAAGGACGGATATTTGTTAATGCTTTTGGTGTTAAACCAGCAACTTCAGTAATAGACATTCTTTCTTTTACTGCTCTTTCCATACGGGATAAACCAATACGGAACTGGTTCTGGATCAATTCACCAACAGTACGGATACGACGGTTGGATAACATATCGATATCATCCTGTGTACCAATACCATCCAGCATTGTTAATTCATAGTTAAATAAAGCGTACATATCAGGAATTGTAATGGTATGCTTATCATTTAATGGATCGATACCAATCAGGCGTACCGGATAGCCTTCTTCAGCCTTAACTGTAATTTCCTGAACACATGCACCAATGAGCCATGCGGAAACCTTTTCGTTTTCCATAACTCTCTTGACAATTTCGCTTTCTACAGCTGCGGAGAGTTTACCTGGTTCATTGTCTTCGTCATAACGTTCTACATAAAGTTCGTCATCTTCATTAGTGATGTCTTTACCCTTAACTGTAAAACGTCCAATTTCATATAAACGGGAACCCAGGTTCAATACAGCATTGACATTATCATTTGTCAGCTTAACTTCCTGCGCAATGATACCGCCATATACTGTAACTTCCTCAAATTCCTTTGCAATAGCCTTAACATCTTCAAGTGTTAATACTGTACCTGCTTCCAGTTCTGTAGAGGCACTGTTTCCATCAAGATCTGTCGCAAGAATTCTTCCTACCAGAGCATTTGTCCAGGAAGTCTTCATTCTTGCAGTTACAGGATGTGTGAATCCGTGTGTAAATGGCAATGCACGGCAGTTAATACCTTTATTGATTTCTTCACGTAATGCATTACGTGCATCTTTATCAATAATAGTATCTTTTTCAAAAATCACTTTACCTTCAGCAGAAACCAGATCTTCAACAAGTTCATGGTTTTCCATACGTTCAAGGATATTAAGCTTCTTTCTTACCTTATAACGACCTGCTTTAGTCAGATCATATTTTCTGTAATCAAAGAATTTAGCATCCAGTAAAGTATAGGAAGCGTCCAATGTAGCGATTTCATCTGCTCTCTGGTTCTTATATACTTCAAGTAAAGCACCATTCTTTGTATCAATCTTATCAGCATTTAATGTATTCTTGACTTCTTCGTAGTTTCCGAAAATGGAAGTATACAAAAGCATATAGTCATTCTGGAACTGTCTTGTTTCCTCAGGAACAACTACATCATCATGAACCTCAAAGCTCATTGCTTTCAGGAATTTTTCCATGTCAGAAGTATTGAATGGATCATCACCCTTTTCAACATTTAAAGACATACCAATAGCTTTAAACAATAAGGAAGATAATACTTTCTTCTTTCTGTCAATGGAAACGTTTAAAATACGACCCAAAGCTGCCTTTTTGTCGTCACTGATAAATTCCAGCCATGTACCACGGCTAGGAATCAATTCACATGTATATGTATCTTTACCAGTTCTTTCTTCGGAGATAATATCGAAATATGCACCCGGAGAACGAACAATCTGAGATACAATAACTCTTTCCTGACCATTAATGATAAATGTTCCGGTTGGAGTCATTAACGGGAAGTCTCCTAAGAATACATCTTCCCATTTTGTAATAACTTCACCAGTATTCTGGTCCAGGATTTCAAGTTCCATCTTTGCACGCAGAGGCGCATTATAACTCGCTTCTCTGTACTTGCATTCACTAATGGAATACTTTGGTTCACCAATCTCATAATCTAAAAACTTCAAACGGATGTTTTCATTAAAGTTGGTAATTGGGTAGATGTCGTCAAACACCTCACGGATACCTTCCTTCAGGAACCATTCAAAGCTTGCAGTCTGAATTTCTGTCAAATCCGGTAATGCCAGTCCACTGCTTACTTTGGAATAATCCCTACGGGTTGCTTTCTTGCCGTACTGCACAACGTGGTAAGTTTCTTTATTTTCCATGTACGCCATCCTTTCACACGCATCTTTTTATATACCAAAAAAGGGCATAAAAATAGCTATCTTTTTTGGATTCTTATGCAATATAGTATGTTATCATTAGGTTTACAATATGTCAAATTTATTTTATACAGCGTAGTATCCAATAACCCCTGTCTTTGCGGGCTATTTCACAGTTTCCAAAAATTTCTTCCAATTCCTTTTTGGCACTTTCTGCCCCTTGTTGTTTACGTATTACAACAAGCATTTTTCCACCCGTACTA
This sequence comes from uncultured Bulleidia sp., assembly GCA_934757945.1. GTDB lineage: Bacteria > Bacillota_I > Bacilli_A > Erysipelotrichales > Erysipelotrichaceae > Bulleidia. The sequence continues at coordinate 8,399 of CAKVLT010000062.1, forward strand.
AGATGTGTGTGTGCGTCTTTAAACATAGAATAAATGATTTTTTTACCTGTACGGATTGGTGGATTGGTGAGAATGCCATCAAAAGTACCCTGTACTTTCTCATAGCCGTTGGATTCTAATACGTTGATATGTACTTTATTCAGTTCACTGTTTAATGTGCATAATTCCAATGCACGTAAATTGACATCAACCCCTGTCACAGAACATTCTGGATAAAAATATTTCATTGCAATGGAAATAGGACCATATCCACATCCCATATCTAATATATTTCCATGCCATTCTTCCTCTACAGCCTGTTCCAGAAGAACCATTGTTCCATAATCCACACCTGTTTTGGAGAATACGCCATTATCTGTTACAAAGGTAAATTCATGTTGGTTTAATCGGAAAGAATGTTCTTTCCGGTTTTGTTTTAGATTACGATTATCAGTGAAATAATGTGTCACTTGTCGCATCCTTTCCTCAATAGAGTAAAAGCCGAACGAAAAACATTCGGCTTTACTTACATTATTGAAATTTTATGAATTCTTATTTGAATTCAACAGTAGCACCAGCTTCTGTTAAAGCAGCCTTCATCTTTTCTGCTTCTTCCATTGGTACGTCTTTCTTTAATTCGCTTGGTGCGCCATCAACGAGCTTCTTAGCATCAACTAAGCCCAGACCTGTTAATTCACGAACAGCCTTGATAACAGCAACTTTCTTATCGCCGAAGCTGGAAAGAACAACTGTTACGTTTGCTGGAGCTGCAGCAGCAGCTTCTTCAGCAGGAGCAGCAGCAGCTGCAACTGGAGCAGCAGCAGTTACGCCATACTTTTCTTCGATTGCTTTTACTAATTCATTTAATTCTAGAATTGTAGCTTCATCAAGATATGATAGAATTTCTTCCTGTGTTAACTTTGCCATGGATAATTTTCCTCCTTTTCCTTAGGCAGCTGCTTCTTCAGCAGCCTCTTCATTGTTAGCTACTTCTTCAGTAGCTGGTGCAGCGGAACCATCTGCTGGTTTTGCATCGGCAACAGCCTGTACAACACGAGCAAATGAAGATACCGGAGCATTTAATACGGAAAGCAGCATAGAGAGCATACCTTCGCGGTTTGGTAGCTGTGCAAGTTCAGCAACTGTCTTAGAATCAATTACTTTACCTTCAACAATTCCACCTTTGAGAACCAGAGCTTTGTGTTTCTTAGCAAACTTTGCCATTACACGAGCAGCAGCAGTCTCGTCAGATCCAAATACGATAGCGTTTGGTCCTGTTAAACTCTCCTTAAGATCACCAAATCCTGCTTCATCAGCAGCCTTTGCTGCCAGAGTGTTCTTGTAGACTTTCATCTCAACACCCTCAGCACGAAGACCTCTACGTAATTCTGTAATTTCAGCTACGGAAAGACCTCTGTACTCAGCAACAACGGTGGAAGAAGAATTCTTGTACTTATCAGCGATTTCACTGACAACACTCTGCTTGGACTTTAATACATCCTGATTCATCTCGTCACCTCCATTAATTTAGTTATCGCCTACACATAAATAAAGCCTTCGCGGAATGCGAGGGCTTAAAAGTTCTATATACTTTAACTTTCTTTACCTCGGTAACATCATTAAGCTTCCGCCGTTACTGTCTATGGTATTTGATAACGCTTGTTTATCTTAATACAAAGCCTGTATTTGTCAATACTTTTTAGGATTTTTCGTGTAAAATAAGCCCATGAACAATATACTTGATGGCTATATGCCCTATTTAGATTATCAAACCTATTACCGTATCGCAAAAAGTGACAAACAGAATACACCTGTCCTTCTGTTACATGGAGGTCCCGGATCTACACATAACTACTTTGAACTTCTGGATCCTCTCAGTAAAGACAGAGACGTCATTTCCTATGACCAGCTTGGCTGTGGTAACAGCTATATTCCCAATCACCCGGAATTATGGAAGTTAGAAACCTGGATGAATGAGCTCGAAAGTCTCATAGACTATCTACATTTAGATGCCTTTCACTTACTTGGGCAGTCATGGGGAGGCATGCTGGCTATTGCTTATGCTATAGAGAAAAAACCAGCAGGGTTAAAATCCTTAATTCTCAGCAGTACCTTACCATCCAGCAAACTGTGGGAATCTGAACAAAGACGCATGATCACCTTTCTTTCTGCTGAAGAACAAAAAGCTATTTATTCTGCATTAAGTACATCCAACTGGAATGATGCAGACTATTTAAAAGCTACAGAGCATTATATGAAACTACATTGTGCAGACATTCAGCCTAATGACCCTGAATGTCTTACAAGAAAGAAAGTATCCGGCACAGAATCCTATATGTGTGCATGGGGACCAAATGAATATACTCCTATAGGTACCTTGAAGGACTTTGACTATACCGACAGACTGCAGGAAATACAGGTTCCATCTTTAATCATCAACGGCACCAATGATTTATGTACACCATATATCGCAAAAACCATGTATGATCGCATTCCTGATGCTCAATGGGAACTGTTTCAGAATGCAAGACATATGGTCTTTGCAGAATATACAAAAGAATATCTTGAGCTGTTGAATACCTGGCTAAAAAAATACTGAAGAAAAATTCTTCAGTATTTTTTATTCAATCACTTCAATATCATGAGGATAATGATTCAGTACTTCATATCCCTGTTCTGTAATCAACACCAGATCTTCAATACGTACTCCTGCAATTCCCGGATGATAAATACCAGGCTCAATAGAATGAATATTGCCCGGTTCTTCTTTCCTGTCATTGGACAGAGACACGTCACCAAATTCATGATCTGTCAATCCTATAAAATGTCCAAGTCTGTGCGTGAAGTCTTCTCCATATCCGCCTTCAGTAATGATATCTCTTGCCTTTTTATCAATAGTGGAAATCACTGTTCCAGGCCCACACAGCTTTGTGGATTCTTCATTTGCTGCTCTTACCAGGTTATACACTCTTTCCGCTTCTGCATCTGGATATTTCTTATAAAAGAATGTTCTTGTCATATCAGAACAATATCCATGATATGTACAGCCAACATCAAACAAAACAATATCTCCTTCTTTCAAAACCGTGGAATCCGGCCCATGATGCGGATCTGCAGCATTATCTCCAAAGGCAACGATAGGTTCAAAGGAATACCCTTCTGCGCCTAACTTTTTATAGATATCCAGCATCTGATCAGCCACTTCAATCTCTGTTACACCTTCATGAATCAGCTTTTTAAATTCTGCCATGGCAAGATCATTAATATGACTGGAAGCTCTCATTAATTCAATTTCTTTAGAATCTTTGACAGCTCGAGTAAGATCTACAGCCAGAGAACCATTCACAAATCCTGAAGCAATCTTTCTTTCCATCATAGGTAATAAGAAATTAGCAGTTAATGTCTTATCCACGCCCAATACTTTAGTACTGTCTATTTCTTTACTGAGAAGTTCAACAATATCATCCGTATCGGCAAAATACACTTTACGAATCTGCAGATCTTCCTCAAATCTGAATAATGCATTCACATACAGAACAGATTCTTTATCTCTTCTTAACAGTACCCCAAGAAATCTTTCACCCGGATGAAACATCTTACCAAGCAGATAATACACAGCCATCGGTTCACAAACCAGTAACTGATCCGCATCTGTTCTTTCAAATATTCTCTGTACTCTGTCTTTATTTAGCATATTTTTCACCATTAAGGCGGCCTTTCTTTCCGCCTTCACAAACCAGTAATGAAACTACTGGTCAATCTTGCCT
>CAKVLT010000063.1 GCA_934757945.1 uncultured Bulleidia sp.
GTATATCCAGAATTTGATTTTGAAAACCTCATGAACTTTTAGAGGAGGCCCTGGCCTCATCTAGTTTTGGATATTCAGAAATTGAAGCTGAGACGGAAGAATGATATCTTCTGTCTCTTTTTAAATCTTAAGACCTGAAGAATAAAAAACAGAGTACAATGGTAAACGCAAAAGGGGGATGTATTACATGAGTACATATTTGTGGGTTATTAAACAGGCGATTTTCTTTTTTCCAGTGATTGCGTTTGTTATGACGATTCCTTACATGCTGTATAACTATCATAAGTATGGAAGTGTTATAGCCAGTAAGACATTCATGGTATATTCCTTTGTACTGTATATGTTGTGTGTATACTTTCTTATCATTATGCCTTTACCGGATAAAAGTAAGGTGGCTCTGATGACAGGACCACGTGCACAATTAGTTCCTGGAATGTGGATACGGGATATTCTTAAAGAAGGAACCAGATTGCATGGGGTGTATAAGATCATCAAAAACAAAGCTGTCTTTCAATTTGGTTTCAATGTGTTGATGACAATACCGTTTGGGATGTTTGCAAAATACTATTTCAAGTGTGGATGGAAAAAGACAGTGCTTTATTCTTTTCTGTTATCTTTATTCTTTGAACTGACACAGTTGAGTGGCTTATATGGTATCTATCCAAGAAGTTACAGATTGTTTGATGTGGATGATCTGTTTGCCAATACACTTGGTGGGTGGATGGGATATCTGATTATGGTGCCGGTAGGAACAGTGATGCCATCAAGAGAAGAACTGGATCAAAGAAGTTTTACTAAAGGAAGCAGGGTTTCTTTGACAAAGAGAATGACTGCTTTAGTACTGGATTCTTTCTTCTGTATGTTCTGTACAATAGGCGTTGAAATTGTCTTAAACTGCATAAAATTACAGAATGTGTCCTATATCCTTGTATATTTTTGTGTGTATGTGCTTTGGAACATTATCAGAAACGGATTAACATTCGGTAAGAAGTTTGTGCATATACAGATTGTGGATTATACAGGTACAGACGCAAAGTGGTATCAGCTTATATTGAGATATGTATTCTTGTATGGTTTTATGAAACTTCCAGGAACAGTCTACTGGCTGTTTCAACATGTATTTCCTAATCCATGGGATTTTCCTCTGGCTTACAGAATCCCCATCTTCTTTGTATTCTTTATGTGGATGATCATAGCACTTGTAAAGATCTCTTTTCAGGAACCGTTATGGTATGAGAAACTGAGCAGAACCAAAGTAATCAGTACTATTATTGCAGAGACAGAATAATCTGCTTCTTTTTAAGTGCAAAAGAAAAGTGAGTTTTTATGCTCACTTTCATAAACATTTATTTATATTTTGTACATTCAGCAGTGGATTCTCTGATAATTAATTCAGGCTTGGAATCAAAATGCTGTAAACGTTCTGCCAGCTGACAGGTGATTTCCTGATAATTATCTTCTTTTTCAATCATTGTAATCAGATAGTGAATGATGCCTTCGTAGTAGAGATATTGATCTGCAGTTTCTCCATACGTAGTAAGACCTGGAGAAATAAAAGCAGATTCGGCAATGTTGTTATGACCAATGACAGACACCTGCTGAGGAATCTGGATGTGATGGTCTTTAAGACAGAGAATACCACCAATGGCAATATCGTCCGTAGAGTATTGAATGGCATCAATCTCCTCAATACGATCTATGAGTTTTTCTGTAATGGCATACCCTTTTTTGTAAGAAGATCCCATGGCATCAAATACGAGGGTCTGATCAAAAGGAAGGTTATTCTTAACAAGTGTATTTTTGTATTGGTTAAAAGACCTGGAAGTGTTTAATGATGCTGAAGAACCTTTGACAAAGGCAATTTTTCTATGGCCTAAATCAATGAGGTATTGGGTGATAGGAGATTCTGGAAGAATCCCGGAAAATAAGCTGTATACATGTTCTCCTTCAACATGTCTGCCTAAAACCACAATTGGGAAATCTTCCCTGGCACAGGATTGAATCATTTCATCAGGAATGGTGCCTGTAAAGATAATAGCCGCATCTGCTCTGTGTTCTTCCATAAAACGTTTTGCAGTATTCAGGTGATCGCCAAAGGTTGTACAGATAATAAAATCATAGCCAAAGTTGGCTGTGGCTGTCTGTAACTGATTGATAATAGCAGAGAAAAAGGAACGTGAGGCATCATTGACAACGAACAGGATAATATTTGTTCTTTTCCTTTGCAGGTCTATAGCTGAACCATTTTTTACATAATTTAGTTCTTTGGCTTTTTGTTTGACAAGCTCTTTCATTTCTTTGGAGACACGTGGTTTATCATTTAATGCCAGAGAAACGGTGGAAACACTGATTCCAAGGCTTTTTGCAATATCTTTAATGGATGCGGGCATAGAGTATTTTTTTTCCTTATGAAAGCATTGTACCATAATGTGAATTGAAAGATAAAATCACAATTTGTCGAAACGTTTGAATTATAGTATTGCAAAGTGTCGAAACGTTTGATATATTACAAGTGCTAAAACGTTTCGAGACATAATTTAGTATGAAGGGGGGTTTAAGGAATGAGAGCAATTATGTTGATGTTCGATACATTAACAAGGAAATTTTTACCAAATTACGGATGTGATTTTACCGTTATGCCGAATTTTAAAAGGCTGGAAGAGAAATGCACAACCTTTGATGAATTTTATGGTGGAAGTATGCCGTGTATGCCTGCAAGAAGAGAATTGCATACAGGTCAGTATAACTTCCTGCACAGAGGCTGGGGACCTTTGGAACCATACAATGTGTCATGTATTGAAAAGTTAAAAAATAACGGTGTGTATACACATCTGGTTACAGATCACAGCCACTATTGGGAAGATGGTGGCGCTACGTATCATGGCAGATACAATTCCTGTGAATTTTTCAGAGGGCAGGAAGGGGACAGATGGGTACCTCAAGGCGAAGCAGATAAAACTTTGAATACCTGTCCTTTGAATAAAACCAATGTGTCTGCTGTTCAGCATCTTGCTAACAGAAGATACATGGTAAATGAAGAGGATATGCCAAGTGTTCAAACTGTGAATGCAGGTGTAGATTTCCTTCAGCATTATCATGATAAGGATTCCTGGTTTTTACAGGTAGAGTGTTTTGATCCGCATGAACCTTTCTATGTGCCAGACAAATACAGAGAATTGTATGATTGCTGTGACAGTCATGATGCATTTAATTTCCCTGCCTATACTTTTGTGGGGGATAAATACAGTGAAGAAGAAATACAGGGGTTACGTAAGGAATACTGTGCACTGTTATCCATGTGCGATACTCAACTTGGAAAGATACTGGATACTATGGATGCCTATGATATGTGGAAAGATACTATGCTCATAGTGAACACAGACCATGGTTTCTTCCTGGGAGAACATGATTTCATTGGCAAGAATGTACCACCTATGTATGAAGAGATGATTCATATACCATTCTTTATCCATCTTCCGGATGGACATGGTGATGGTGAAAGACGCAATGAACTGGCACAGACAATTGATATTGCACCAACTTTACTGGAGTATTTTGGACTGGCACCATTACAGGATATTGATGGATGCAGTTTGCTGGGAGTGATAAAAGATCATCAGAAGATTCATGATACTGCTTTGTTTGGAGTACATGGAGGACAGATAAATCTGTTTGATGGTAAATATGTGTATATGAAGAGCGGTTTGAAGGACAAGCCGATTTACCATATGACACTGATGCCAACTTTGATGAGAGGATTTATTTCCCCTGAAGCAATAGATCAGGCGACATTTGTGAATGGTGGAAAGTACAGTCATGGACATAAAGTACTTCAGGTGCCATCCGGCCCATATATTCCTTTAAAAGAACCATATCCGGATGCAGTATATGATCTGACAAAAGATCCAAAACAGGAACACAATAGTATCAATGAAGATTTACAGAAAGCATTAGATGCAAAATTAAAGACAGCAATGTTGAAAGCTGGTGCGCCTTCATGGCAGATGGAACGTATGGGCTTTGCAACATGTGAGGAGAATTGAAATGGAAAAGAAAATGTCAATGGCAGACTGGATTCAGGAAAAAGTAGTGCCTTTGATTTCAAAATTTACAAGCTTTAAATTCGTAGAATGTATGCAGGCTGGTATTACAGCGTGTATGAATGCTGCAATGGTGGGTTCTATCTTTATGTTGTTGATGAACGCACCATTCCCAGCAGATTCTACATTTGCTTTAGCGGTAGCCTGGAGAAATTTCTCTGCGGCAAACGCTGCATGGTTGAATCTTGGGTATCAGCTAGGCCTGAATGCGGCTGGTTTCTACATTCTTATCGGCATGGTTGTTGCAGTATGTGAAAGAGAAAAGATGAAGATTACCAATAATATGGTCATGAGTGTCTTTGCCTTTATCGTATTGCAATGCAGTTTCTTAGAAGGTGGTGGCCTGGATATTGGCTTCTGGGGAGCTAAAGGTATGATGTGTGCACTGGTAGTTGGTTACTTTGTGCCGGAAATCAATAAATGGTTACTCGACCATGGCTTTAAGATTTCCTTGCCTGATTCTGTGCCTCCGTTTGCTGCAGAACCAATCAATCAGATTTTCTCCAGTTTGATTCTGACAGTCATTATCTTTGCCGTAAAACTTGGGCTTGGTGCTTTTGGATATACTTTGGGCAGTCTGATTAATGGTATCTTTGCCCCACTGTTCTCTGCTTCTGATACTTTAGGTGCTGTGTTGCTGTACTGTGTCCTTGTAAGAGTGTTATGGTTCTTTGGATTACATGGCAATAATATTGCAGGATCCGTAGTTAACGTTATTTTAACCAATAACCTTGTGGCAAATGCTGAAGCAGTAATGGCAGGAAAGAAACCAACATTTATCTTCAATGCAGCGTTCCAGAACTGGACAACTACAGGTATTCTGGCTATTGTTATTGCCATTATGATTGTGGCTAAATCAGAACAGTTAAAGTCTATTTCCAGAATTTCCATTGTACCTGCACTATTTAACATTGGTGAGCCGTTGACATTTGGTTTACCTCTGGTATTGAATTTTGATATCGTCATCCCTTACTTAATTATCTTTGCATTAAATGGTGTGATTCCGTATATGGCATGTAAGCTTGGATTTATGAATATTCCATATATTTCTGTACCATTTACAATTCCTGCAATCGTAAAAGTGTTCCTGATGTCCATGGACTATAGAGCAGTTGTTGTATACCTCATCAATATGGCGGCAAGTATTGCCATCATGATTCCTGCATTAATCAGATATGACAGAAAGCTTTTAGCTCAGGAACAGGCTTCAAAAGTCGATTAATTTAAAAGAAGGGTAAAGGGCATATGTTGATAGTATTGATAATATTAAAGATTGGAATTGTAATCAGTTATGCCTCCATTGTGAAAATGATTTATGATTTCAAAAAAACATCACCTGAAGCAAGACTGCAGCTGGACCTGTTATCCAGACTGGAAGTGTCTGCGGTAGCAGGTATCAGTCTTGCAGGATTACTGTCTGTAATTGATGAAAAGACATATGTATTTACCTGTGCAGTATGTATTTTGGGCATTGTCTTATCTGTTTCTGAAAGATACAGATTGATACTTGCAGGGAAATCGAAAGTGCTGCTTTGTGGAAAGCAGTATTCCCTCAAAAACATACAGAAACTTGGAACAGGACTATTTACTTTAAAGGTATATTTAAAAGGAAAGAACATACCGTTAAGTATTTATGTTCCGTTAAGCTCCAATGAAGTCCTTAAACAGAAAATAAGTGATAAAATCAAATAACAGTTGTATAGCCGGTTTTACAGAAACCGGCTATACTTGTCTTACGAAAGAGGAAATCTATGACACAAGTATCTTTTTTAATTAAACCTGCATCATCTTTATGTAATCTTCGATGTAAATATTGCTTTTACAGTGATGTCAGTCATAACAGATCTGAATCTTCCATGGGCATTATGAAGAAAGAAGTGATGGAAAAACTGATTGAGCAGTCTTTTACACTGCCTGTGGATACCGTACAGTATTGTTTTCAGGGGGGAGAACCGACCTGTGCTGGTATAGACTATTTCAAAGCATTTATTGCGTATGTAAATATAAAGAATACACAGGGGAAACAGATACAGTATGCCATTCAGACAAATGGGACTTTACTCAACGAACAGTGGATTCAACTGTTGAAAGAGAATCATTTTCTGGTGGGAATTTCCATAGACGGATTTGTGAAGAATCATGATTATTTCCGTAAGGATGCGCAGGGAAAAGGTACTTTAAAAACGATTCTGTTCAATCTTAGAAGATTGAGAAATGCAGGTATTGATTTTAATGTTCTGACAGTACTGACAAAAGAACTGTCTAAGAAACCGAAAGAACTGTATCATTTTTATAAAGAAAACAATTTTGACTTCGTACAGATTATTCCTTGTCTTCCATCTTTACAGAGAAATGAAGCAAGTGATTGTTTTGCGTTGTCTCCAAAAGAATTCTGTTCTTTTTATAAACAGTTTTTTGATATGTGGTATGAAGACTATATGCATGGAACATATATGTCTGTGACTCTTTTTGATAATCTGATTCCTATGTATAAAGGGATAGCACCACAACAATGTGGCATGTTGGGTAAATGCCATATGCAGATAGTTGTGGAAGGCAATGGAAATGTATATCCATGTGACTTTTATGTGCTGGATCAGTATTTCTGTGGCAATGTGCTTACAGATTCTCTTCAGGAGATGATTCAGGGAACTGTTGCGAAAAAGTTTATACAGGAAAAAAGAAGGACATGTACACAATGTGAAACCTGTGAGTTTGTGAATATGTGCCATGGTAATTGTAAGAGATTGTCGGATTGTTATTATACGGAAGAGTATTGCGGATATAAAGAATTCCTGGAATACAGTAAAGAAAAGATGATGTGGATTGCCAGAGGAATACATTGAACGAGTGTGTAAAAAGTGAAGACACAGCAATTTAGAAAATTGTTTCGGCACATGTAAATTCTTTCTGGAGTTTTGGAAAGTGTATGAAAAAGGAGGGGTTATCTCTCTTTTTCTTTGGTTTTTGGACTTTTAGACAAATAGTGCTTTACAAAAGTTAGATTTATGGTTTAATGAAACTTGTTTTTCAAAGCATATAATGTCCTGAATATGGAAGGACAGTCTCTACATCTCGGCCGTAAATCGGGATACTATGATAGAATTTATTTTTCCTCTATCATTTCAGGTGTTTGGAAAACACTCAATAATGAAAGGGGATATAGTAATAATGAATAAATTGAGTAAGTTTTTTGGCTTCAACGAAAAAGGCACATCATTTCAGATTGAAGTAATTGCCGGTCTGACAACATTTATGACTATGGCGTATGTACTTGTTACACAGCCAGGTGCTATCTGTGGTTTTGGACCTGATGCATTTATTGTGGATTGTACAGGAGCAGTGATTACCAAGGAAGCTATCATGGTCACATGTGCATTCATTTCCGCAGTGATTACTATTCTGATGGGATTATATGCAAATCTTCCATTCGCTTTATCTACAGGTATGGGAAGTAACTTCATGTTCGGTGCTCTGATTCAGTCTGGCGGTATCAGTTTTGGTGGAGCCATGGCTATTACTTTAATCAGTGGTATCATCTTTGTTATCTTAACAAAACTTGGAATTCGTGATCTTATCGTAAAGGCAATGCCAAAGAATCTGAAAACAGCTATCGGTATTGCAATTGGTTTCTTCATTGCGTATTTAGGATTCAAGAACAGTGGTATCGGTGTATTTACAGATGGTATTGCTTTAGGTGACTTCACGCAGCCAAGTGTATATCTTGCTTTATTAGGCCTTGCAATTATCGGGGTATTAAATGCCTATAAAGTAAAGGGATCCATTATGATTGGTATCATTGTTATCACACTTTTAGGTATTCCTTTTGGTGTAACAACATTACCTGCAGCTATAGCTAAAGTTCCTGATCTGGAAGGTCTTCAGAATATTATCTTCAGTTTTGATTTTAAATCTGTTTTAACTTTCAGTTGTATTCCATTAATCTTCATCACTTTCTGTGGTGACTTCTTCTCCACACTTGGTACAGTACTTGGGTGTGGTGCTAAAGCAGGTATGCTTGATGAAGAAGGTAACTTCCAGCATATTGAAAAGCCATTCTTAGTAGACGCTATTGGTACAGTAGTTGGTGCTTGCACAGGTAATACAACTATTACAACATTCGTTGAATCTGGTTCTGGTGTACAGGCTGGTGGAAGAACTGGCATGACAGCTATTACAGTAGCTATCTGCTTCTTATTATCCATGTTCTTATCTCCACTGGTATTAATCATTCCTAATGCAGCAACTGGACCTGCATTAATCTATGTTGGTTTCTTAATGATTGAAGGTATCAGAGATATCGAATTTGATAAGTTTGATGAAGCTTTTGGACCATTTATCATGATTATGTTTACAGTATTTGGTGGAAGTATTGCCGGTGGTATCTGCGCAGGTATTATTTCTCACGTATTCATTAAAGTGGCAGTTGGTAAGGCTAAAGAAGTAAATCTCATTCTGTATATTCTCTTAATTCCGTTAATTCTGTATTTTATTGCAGGCTGATGAGGTGAAAAAATGAAAGTAAAGAATAATAGAAAAGCATTAATACAGGCTGCTTTAGGTCTTGTAGAATGTGATCTTGCGATTAAAAATGCAAAACTGGTAAACGTATTTACCGGTGAAGTGTATCCAGCTACAGTATTTGTCTATGATGGCTGTATTGCTCATGTAGAATACAACAATCTTGAAGAAGGCCTGGATAAAGTGAAGAATGTTGTGGATGCAGAGGGTAAATACCTCATCCCTGGTCTTATCGATGCACATATGCATATTGAAAGCAGCATGATGACACCACGTAACTTTGCCAAGGTTTCTATTCCAAGTGGTACAACAACTATTGTTATGGATCCACATGAAATTGGTAATGTATATGGTGTGGAAGGCGTCAGATACATGCACGATTCCGGTGAAGGCTTACCACAGAGACAGTTTGTGGATATTCCAAGCTGTGTTCCTGCTGTGCCTGGATGTGAAAATGCAGGTGCTGAATTCTTTGCTAAGGAAATTGAAGAACTGGCTGATCTGAAACGTGTGATTGGTCTTGCGGAAGTAATGGACTATATCGGTATTATCAACCAGGAAGATCGTATGGTGGATATTATCCATGCGGCTGAAAAGAAAGGCTTATATCTTCAGGGACATGCACCATTTGTGTCCGGAAGAAATCTGAGTGCATATCTGATTGGAGGCCCAATCAGTGATCATGAATCCAGAGTTGGTTTGGAAGCTTTGGAAAAGCTGAGATATGGTATGCATGTGGACGCAAGAGAGTCCAGTATTACACGCAATGTCAAAGACATCTGGGAAGGTGTGAAGCACTGTAAGTTCTTTGATAACTATTCCCTGTGTACAGATGATAGAGAAGCAGATGATCTTTTACATGAAGGCCATATTAACTATGTAGTCAATACTGCTATCAAGTATGGTATGGATCCAATCCTTGCCATCAAGTCTGCTACTTTAAACACTGCCAGAGAAATGAACGTAACAGATCTTGGTGCAATTGCGCCTGGCTATGTTGCAGATATGCTGTTAGTGGAAGATCTGAATAACATTCAGCCAACTCATGTATATTTCGAAGGTAAATTAGTTGCTAAAGATGGTAAACTGGTTAATCCTATTGAAGATCAGTCTTATGAAATCGAAACAAGAAACTCTGTACAGTTAAAAGAGCTGTCTGCAGATGATTTCAAAGTGAAGGCTCCAATTGAAAACGGTAAGGTTGTTGCAAATGTTATGGCATATCCTGACCTGGAACTTTCTTCTACTTATGCTGAAAAGACAGAGTTTGAAGTAAAAGATGGTTGTGTTGTATTACCTGATGAAGACTATAAGTTTGTGATTGTCTTAAACCGTTATGGTAAAGGAACAATCGGCAAAGGTATTGTTAAGGGATTTGGAACTAAGAGAGGTGCTTTAGCTTCTACGGTTTCTCATGACTCTCACAATCTGACAATTGTTTATGATAATCCGGAAGATGCATTACTTGTTGCAAACAAGCTGAAAGAATGCGGTGGTGGTATGTGTGCTGCCTATAACGGAGAAATCTTGGCGACTCTGGAACTTCCTCTGGCTGGTCTGATGTCTTTAAAACCTGCAGAAGAATTATCTGTAGATTCCAAGAAGATGAAACAGGCAAACTATACACTGGGATTAACAGAAATGGAAAATCCTCTGTTAAGAATCGTTACACTGGCATTGCCTGTTATTCCTGAAGTGAAGATGAGTGATCTTGGTCTGGTAGACGTTGCGACTAAGACATTGGTTCCTTTATTTCCTGAACAGTAATGAATAAAAATGAAGATGGACTTGTAAAGAGTTCATCTTTTTTTAGCCTGAATATGAAAGAACTGAAGGGGGAAGCGCAAAATGAGAAATGAAGAGTCTTTCAATAAAAAAGATAGTGAAAGATTCACTATCCAAATAAGTTGAAAAAAGGATTGTGTGATTGACGGGAATACATACTTAATAATATGTGTTTGCCAGCATGTTGGTTTTAAAAATGACTGGTGCGTTTCAGTATGGAATTCCAATTACTTTTGCCATAGAGAAAACGAATGATATAAACGGTTTTGGTCACTTCATCAGTTCTGTAAAAAGCTAAATAATTGTTGACTTTGATAAAACGAATTCTCCAAGATTTCAGCACTTCGTCAGAAATGATTGGATTAAGCGTTGCGTTTATTGAAAGAAGTTGAAATTGTTTTTCTGCTTCTTCAATTAGTCGAGTTGCGGCAATAGGATTTTTTAATACAGAATCAATATAGTCCACTGCAGAAATTAAATCCTCCTCAGCTTCTTCAGTAACATAAATATTCCAGTTCATTATTTTCTTCTCTTTTTAAGATCATCAATCACCTGAGACAGTGGACGTATTCTGTTATTCTCAATATCCTGCATTCCTTTTTGAATGCGGCTATAAAGTTCAAAACGTCCTAGCATTTCTTCATAAGTTTCAATACTCATCACAGCTAAATCTCCTTTTCCATTTTTGGTGATGAAAACTGGTTCGTCATATTCATGACAATATGTGGAAATTTCATTATAGTTGTTACGTAAATCAGCACTTGAACGAATATTTGGCATAATACCCTCCTTTTATATACAAAAATTATACATAAATTTCTGTATATATCCAATGAGAAATGCAAATGTATTAATGAAGTATTTGTAGGTTTCCAGCTGAACTAAAAAAGTCCTGTATGAGGACTTTTTTAGTACTGTTTAAAGCTCTGCAATGGCTTCTATTTCACACTGAGCATCTTTTGGTAAAGTCTTAACAGCTACACAGGAACGTGCAGGATTAGAAGTGAAGTACTTTGCATAGACTTCATTGAATGCTCCAAAGTTACTCATATCTGACAGAAAACATGTGGTTTTGAATACTTTATCTGCATTACTGCCTGCTGCTTCCAGAATGGCAATAACATTTTTACAGCTTTGTTCTGCCTGTTCTTCAATAGCGTCTGGCATTGTTCCGGTTTCCGGGTCTACTGGTAACTGTCCGGAAGTATATACAGTATTACCCGTGATATAGCCTTGGGAATATGGACCGATAGCACCTGGTGCCTTGTCTGTTATAATCTTTTGCATTGTTGTCTTCCTCACTTTATCTGGAATCATTATAGTACAGTGCAGATTTAGCCGCAATTTCCATGCACTGCAATCGAGTAGGAGGAATTTCTCTTAAATGAGAAATGCCGACCTCTCACACCACCGTACGTACGGTTCCGTATACGG
>CAKVLT010000064.1 GCA_934757945.1 uncultured Bulleidia sp.
CTTAACCTGTACATTCACAGAATGATACATATTCTTCTCCTTTTCCGGTATATGCTAATACCACTAGGATTATGGCAAATCGCATATACCAAAAAAGTGCCAGAAAAGCGATTTATCTCACCACTTATGCTGTGCATTGAAGTGGGAGTGTTCTCGCTAGTTTAAGATAAAAGCACAGGAGAGGATCATTACTGATCTTCTTTCTGTGCTTTTTTGGATATCATTTTCTTTAAAAGAGAATAGGCTGCGGGATTTTGTTTTGTGTTTTTAGGCTGGATACCTTCGCGTATATTGAAAATATCGGTACGCATATCATAAAGCGTATGGGACATTCTGCCGAAAGTAACCCAGTTATGCCATGTGCGATACAATATATTCTTTTTCTCCAGGTTCTTATCTTCACTTGTAGTTTGCTCAAAGGTGATCTTTAAGCCTTCATCGGTTTGCTCTGTGGTATATCTGACACGGACAAACTGTGTGTAAGAACTGACAGTTACCTGGTAAATCTTTCCTCTTTCATAGTTGTTGATGGTGACCTTGGAACGGGCATCTTTGTTTTCATAACTGTAACCGGAGCGAAGGACAGAAGGACTGATATTTTTTTTCTTTGTTGTTTTTTTGATTTCTTCCAGCAGATGTTCTTCCAGATAAGAATAGAATTCATCAGAAGTGATTTGAAATGTGCGTATTAGTTTCATGGTTGTATTATACCTTAATTATGCGAAATAAGAGTATATGAACACAGAATTCCATTGCATGATACAAAAGGGATAATGGTATATACACTAAGATAAAAATTGATGCTTTTTTCTATACACTAAAAAAGATTGACAGAAAAATAGAGAAAATTCTTTGGAAAATCACAAAATGTACACAAAATTAGTGTATATTCTCACACAATTGTATCTTTGAAAGCGCTTTGACCAATAAAATATATACACTAAAATGATAGTGGTCAAAAGACAAGAAAGGTTGGTAAGAAATGGCAGAGAAACAACTGACACAAGAGCAATCCGTTGATGCAATTTCCTTTGAAATGATTGCCCATGCCGGAGATGCCAGATCTTATGCTTTCCAGGCATTAGAAGCGGCTAGAAATGGGGATATGGAAAAAGCAGACATTCTAATGGAAAAGTCTGATGAAGCAGGCACTTTGGCCCATAAAGTGCAAACAGAATTGTTGTTTAAAGAAATGAATGGGCAATCTACACCAGTCAATGTGCTACTTGTGCATGCGCAGGATCATCTGATGACCAGCATGCTGGCACAGGAACTGATTAAAGAAATGATCCTGATGTATAAAACCAGAAAGGAGGAAAAATGAGAATATTAATGGTTTGCGCATGCGGGATGTCGACAGGAATGCTGATGAATAAGATGCAGGAATACTGGAAAGAGAAAGGGGAAGAGCACACCATTGTTGCCAAAGGCCTTTCTGAATACGCACAAGTATCCAAAGACTATGATATTGTTCTGGTAGGACCGCAGGTAAGTTATAGACTTCAGAGAATTCAGGAAGATACAGGTCTTCCTGCAGCGAACATTCCTTCGTTTGATTATGCAGTTGGAAACTGCGAAAACATTATGAACATTGCAAACAGATTGTTTGCACAGAAAAAGTAAAAGAAAGAGAGATTTAAAAAATGGATGGTATTTTCAACAGTCCGATTATGATTAAACTTCAGGAATTTGGACAAAAATTAGGTTCCAACAAATTTTTGAGTTCCCTACAGGGTGCGATGATGTCCTGTATGGCGCCAATCATGGTAGGTGCAATCTTCATGATTATCTGTGCTGTAGGACCAATGTTAGGTCTGTTCCAGACAGGGGATGCGACATATACTCTTTTATATGCTCCATATCATTTTGCTATGGATCTGATTTCCTTATGGATCGTATTAATTTTTGCTTACCAGTATGCAAAACAGCTGAAATTAAAGTCACCAATTATGACAAGTATTCAGACAGCTATCTGCTTCTGCTTATTAGCTTGTAGTTGGGGCACAAATGAAGCAGGTGCAAGTACAATTACAGTTACTTACCTTGGTTCTCAGGGTATGTTCATCAGTTTCATTGTTACATTCTTTGTCTGCCAGGTTGAAAAATTCTGCCAGGATCACAATGTTAGCATCAAGATGCCTGATGTATGCCCACCAGCATTGGTTCACGGCTTCTCCGCTATTCTTCCACTGGCATTCGCAATGATCCCATTATATGCATTAGAAGTAATTATCTCTGTAGTTTCCGGCGGTGCATTAGGTGTATGTTCCGGATTCATGATGGTTTTATCTGCTCCATTAAATGCATTGGTATCTGTACCTGGTATGTTTATCTTAGTGCCATTTGCTTGTCTGTTATGGTGCTTTGGTATTCATGGTTCTATGATTGTTATGTCTGTATTAATGCCTCTGATGATTCAGGCTGCTACATCTAACGCTGCTGCGTATGCTGCAGGTGGTGTAGATGCATTAGTATTCTATCCAATTTCTTTATATGCAAGTATGGCATATTGCGGTGGTTCTGGTAATACACTTCCACTTGTTATCTTTGGTTTAAGAGCTAAATCCGAACAGATTAAAGCCGTATCCAAGATTGCTTTAATCCCTGGTTGGTTTGGTATCAACGAACCTGTCACATTTGGTATGCCTATTATGTATAACCCAGTTTTGTGTATTCCATATATCCTGAACGTTCTTCTTGTTATGGTATGTTCTTTAATCGGTTATAAGACAGGCTTCCTGATTCCAGGTTTTATTCCAATCATGACATTATTGCCAATGGGATTTGGTTCTTTCTTCTCAACATTGAACTGGCGTAATGCTATCTGGGATTATCTGATGATGATTCCTGCAGGTATTGTATGGTATCCATTCTTCAAGGCTTACGATAATCAGTTATATAAGCAGGAACAGGCAGCTGCAGCTGCTGAAAAAGCTGCTTAATCAACAACTATACAATAACGTCAGTACAATAGCTGACGTTATTGTGCTTTATAAAGGAAAGAAGGTAAATAAATATGGCATTTAAAAAGGATTTTCTCTGGGGAGGAGCTACAGCAGCCAACCAGTATGAAGGTGGCTGGGATGCAGATGGAAAAGGTGTCAGCAGTTCTGACTGCTGTACACGTGGATCCAGAACTGAACCAAGAAAAGTAACGTATAAAACAAGTGATGGTACAGTGCATGCAGATATGATGTTTACACTGGATGCCCCGGAAGATGCAGTATTTGGCTGTTTTGATGGATACGACTATCCTTCTCATGAAGCAAGCGACTTTTATCACCGTTACAAAGAAGACATTGCTTTAATGGGTGAGATGGGCTATAAGACATTCCGTATGTCTATTAACTGGACACGTATTTTTCCTCTTGGATATGAAGAGGAACCAAACGAAGAAGGACTGAAGTTTTATGATGCAGTATTTGATGAATGTCTGAAATACGGTATCAAACCATTAGTCACTTTATCTCACTATGAAACTCCTGTTGGATTAACTAATAAGTGGGGTTCCTGGACAGATGAAAGAACGATTGACTGCTTCGTGCGTTATGTCAAAACTGTTGGTGAAAGATATAAAGGCAAAGTAGAATACTGGCTGACTTTCAATGAAATCAACTGCTTAGGATTTGGAGGCTGGATGGCAGCAGGTGTTCCAAGCAAAGATCCACAGAAACTTGCGGATGCAGCAAAACATCAGTTGCTGGCAAGTGCCAAAGCAGTACAGGTATTACATGCAATTGATGCCAATAATAAAGTGGGGAATATGATTGGATATGGCATCATGTACCCTTACACATGTGCACCACGTGATGTGTTCAAGACATGGCAGTCTTATAACGGAAGCTATTTCTATTGTGATGTACAGGCACGTGGTTACTATCCTGCCTATAAACTGAAGGCATATGAAAGAACGGGTGTTCATTTCAGTCTTACAGAAGAAGAAAAAGAAACATTGAAAAATGGTACGGTAGATTTCATCAGCTTCTCTTATTATATGAGTAACTGTACTTCTGCAGATCCGGAAGTGTTGGCTAATCAGGGTGGAAATATGATGTTTGGAGTTAAAAATCCATATCTTAAGGCAAGTGACTGGGGATGGCAGATTGACCCAACAGGTTTACGTTTAGCTCTGGATTATATGTATGATCGTTATCAGTTACCATTGATGGTTGTAGAAAACGGACTGGGTGCACAAGATACTGTTGAAGCTGATGGTAGTATTCATGATGACTACCGTATTAACTATTTGCGTGATCATGTACAGGCTATGAAAGATGCTGTGGATATTGATGGTGTGGAACTTTGGGGATTTACTCCATGGGGATGCATCGACCTTGTCTCTGCAAGTACAGGAGAAATGCATAAACGTTATGGGTTTGTCTATGTAGATTATCAGGATGATGGTACAGGTAAGGGAAATCGCAGCAGAAAAGATTCTTTTTACTGGTATCAGAAAGTCATTGCTTCTAACGGAGAAGATTTAGATTAAAGTTAGCTTTATACAAAAAGAAAACCTCTTCAGGGTATATTCCCTGAAGAGGTTCTTTCACTTATTCAATCATAATGTGATTGGATGCAGGAAGTTCTTCTTTTTCTTCCTTCTTAGGAATAATGATGGAAAGAACACCATCTTCAAATTTAGCTTTCACTTCATCTTCTGTGATGGATTCACCGATATAGTAGCTCCTGGATAAAGCGCCACTGTAACGTTCCTGTCTGATAAGATTACCGTTCTTATCATTTTCATCTTTGTCCAGACCTTTTTCAGCACTGATAGTCAGATATCCATCCTGCAGACTTAACTGGATTTCATCTTTCTTAAAGCCAGGCAAATCAACCATCATTTCGTAATGATCTTTTTCATCACGAATATCTGTTTTCATAAGATTCTTTTCATGGTGTCCAAATAATGGATTTCTTCTTCCAAAGAAGTTTCTGTCAAAATCCTCAAATAAATCATAATCATCATCAAATACATCAGGTAAATACTTTCTCATAACCACACCTCCAAAGTTTTAACTTTACCTTAAGGAGCGGTGCTGTAAAGCATCTCTTCTGTAGGACCCTTACTGATCTTACATGTATAGTTATAGCTTATAATTTAGCACTGTCAAGAGGTAAGTGCTAAATTTTCTTTCTTTTTTTGTAATCTTCGGTGACTCCTGCAGCTTTTTTTTTTTTTTTTTTTTTTTGAATTCTCCAGGGGAGGAAGACCCTCTCATGGCAGATAGTGTACCTGAAATGGCTTCATATAATAAATTTCCTTATACTCATCATACCATTACTTCTTCAAATAATTTTTGTGGTATTTTTATGATAATTCGTTACAAAGTGCCGAAAAGAGTTTGCTAAAATAATATAAGTTGAAACAGAGGTGAATATATATGCTAGATACAATTCAGGTAGTGGCTGCAGATATTGATATGACACTGACCAGTAAAGGAAGCGATCTTCCACCTGTCACAATGGAAGCTTTTGAAGTATTACACAGGAATGGTGTGAAGATTGGTCTTGGAACAGGAAGAGAAATTAATGATAATTTACGTCAGATGGGTAAGAAATGGGGCTTATCTTTTGAGTTTGATTTTGTAGTAGGCATGAATGGCGGAATGGTATTGGATCATGAAACCGGCAAATACTGGGAAACAGATATGTTAAGTGTACAGGAGATGTCAGAGATTCTGCATTACATGGAACCGCTGATTGATAAATATGCCATCTCTGTAAACTGTGAAGGTAATGAAAACCATAATGCTATTAATATCCAGGGAGAATTACTGGAATCCAGCAGAAGACATGGATTTGAATTTGTGGACTGCACAGGCAATATTGATAAACTGTGTGAAAGACCAACCTTTAAATTCCTGTTTAGAACTGAAGCAAAATATGAAAAAATGGTCAGAGAAAGATTTCTTAAAAAATTCTCTGAGAACTATCAGATTATCTCTACTTTCCCAGGTACTGTAGAAGTTCTACATGCCGGTATTGACAAGGGATCAGGATTACAGAAGTACTGCTCATGGAAAGGCATAGATATGCAGAATGTCATTGCCTTTGGGGATAATGAAAATGATGACACCATGCTGAAAGATTCCGGTTGGGGGGTCTGTCTGAAAGATGGCTCTGAAGGAACTGAGAAATGTGCAGATGCTTTAACAGATTATGATTGTGTTGATGGTGGCGTAGGTAAGTATCTGTTTGATCATTACATCACACCAAAAGGATTGAAGTGAAAAGAGTGCTAAGCTCTTTTTCTTTTATATTTATGAAAAATACTCAACCTTGGAGATTGAGTATAAAGATTTATAACAGGCCTTTTTTCACTGCAGAAGCAAGGCGTCTGTATTTTGCTGTTTCCAAGAGTGACATGGATTTTATGGTGTCCGGGTCATCTTTCCCTTTGGAGCGGATAATCTGACCATTGCGGATAGTCTCCTCCATATGCTGTGTGAGGATTTCCACTTTACCTGTATCTGTGGAAGATAACCACATGGTATCTATTTTGTGGAAAGTACTGCTGGTATATTCCATGGAGAATACATGAGGTTTTTCATACTTCAATATTTTGATGGTCGCATATTTTACCGGTTTACTGCCTGCAACAGGCACCTGATAGGAAAGACCATGTTGCAACTGTTCTTCTGTGGGGGTTTTCTTTTTGACATTTTCATAGGCTTCCATAGCCGGCTGAATTAAAGCTTTAAATAATCCTTCGATAGGAGCGTCTACTACAATTCTATATTTCATATACTTTGCCTCTTTCTTTAAGTATTGTAATCGTAAAAAAGAAATCAGAGTATAAAAAACAAAATAAATAAAGTGTTTAAATATCATTTATAGTGTTTAATATACTTGGAAGGTGCAGACAATGAAAACGAATAAACAGAAAATACTGGAGTATATCCAGGAAAAGGCAAGTGAGCAGGAAGCTGTGTCTTTTACAGCACAACAGTTACAGGAAGTTTTTGATATTCAGCGTGCAAACATTTCTACTGCTTTAAATCAGCTTTGTACAGAAGACTATTTAGTGAAAAGTGCAGGAAGGCCGGTAAGATATACACTGAAAGGCAATACCGTGCAGGAAGATGATTTTTCCAATATTGTGGGGGCAAATGGCTCATTGAAGAATGTGGTGAAGCTTGCCAAGGCATGTATGTTATATCCTGAAAAGAATATCTGTGCATATATATCCGGTGAAAGGGGATCAGGCAAAAGATATTTTGTGAAAAAGATGTATGCCTATGCAAAATCCAGAGGACTGATTCATAAAGAAGCACCATTTATGGAGCTGGATATTCGTGAAGCCAAAAAAATGGAGGACTTTTCTTCTTATGAAAATGCATTAAAGATGCATGGAGGATTTTTGCTGATTTCTCATTGTGGAGAAGAGGATGAAGAACTGATCAGACAGATACAGCAAAAACAGGACTGGGAAACTGTACAGTCAAAACTGATTACGGTGATATCCAGGGAAACTACTGCAGATTTTAAAGAAGAATATGGGGAGTATGCTTTCCGTATGCATTTACCTTCTTTACAGGAAAGAGGGTTTGAAGAAAGACTGCAGTTTATAGAAACGTTCTTTAAAAAAGAAAGTGAGAAAGTGCACAGAGAGATTGTAATCAACTCTGAGCTTTTAAGATGTCTTTTACTGTATACCTGTGAAGGGAATGTAAAACAGTTAAAGGAGGATATTACTATTGGCTGTGCCAATGCCTTTGTAAGAGAAGTTGCTAAAGAAGATCCTACTTTAAGTGTGTATCTGAGTGACTGTAATCCATATGTTAGAAAAGGGTTCCTGAAGTATAAAGATAATCGAAATGTGATAGAAAAACTGATTCCTGAAAATTATACCTACTCCTATACATCGGACACAAAAAGCCAGAAGAAGGAAACGGCACGTATTCAGAAACAGTCTATTTATGATGTGATAGATGAAAAAATCAGGGAATTAAAAGAAAGAAATATTCCTGAAGAAGATATCATGACCATTGTGTCTGCAGATATTGAAACTGATGTATCTGATCATATGTCTTCCAATGATAAACAGTATGACAGAAAAGCACTGGAGAAACTGATTTCCCCGGAAATTGCAGAGTTTGTAGAAGAGGCATTACAGGAGGCCGGCAGCACATTTGCAAGAGTGTATCCGGCATCTATTTTCCAGTCCATGTGCTTTCAGGTGTATAACCTGGTTCATCAAAGTGCTTCTAAAAAAAGAATTTCCAATGAAAAGATTGCGGAAGTAGTAGAGGAATATCCACAGGAATATGCCTTTGCGGCAAGAATAACTTCAAAAATCAGTAAGCAGTTTAAAGTGGATGTCAGTATTGATGATACAGTTCTTTTGACCATGTACTTTTCCAATACGCAGATACGAAATTCTCAAAGAGAAAAACCGGCAGTATTATTGATTATGCATGGGAAAGTAGCGTCTTCCATTAAAGATACTATCCAGGGATTATATAAGACAGATACGGTATACAGTTATGATCTCTTATTGAATCAGAGTATGGAGGAAGCATATAAGAACATTAAAGAGTTGTGTATCCGTATTGGAACAAACGGCATTCTGGTGTTTTATGATATGGGTTCTTTGAAAAAAATCATGGAAACCATACAGATAGAGACATCCGTATATATGCGTATGATAGAGCTTCCTATGACTTTGCTGATACTGGATTCCATTATTAAGATGGATGGAGAAGAAAATCTTGAAGATGCCTATACATCTATCTTAAATACAGGGTTTGGTTCTTTCTCTAAACTGAAAGAAGAGTATAAACGCTATGATATCACTTCTAAAAAGTACATCATCACGCTATGTGCTTCAGGATCTGGATCTGCAAGACAGATAGAACAGTACATTACCAGACATGTAGATCTCAAGGGTGTCAATGTTATTCCTCTTGCGGCAAGTGACAGAAAAGTCATGATGGACCATATCAATTACTACAGAAGTAATGGTGAAATTTTATGTGTGGTTGGCACGTATGATCCTTCCCTGTATGACATTCCTTATATTTCGGTTGCCAGACTGTTTAATACACCACTGGATAAGCTGGATCTTGTATTATCGATCGATGCAGACACAACAGAGTCTTCTCTGATTGATTATGAGGCATTATATGCATATCTGGCAGAACAGCTGGAATATATGGATATTCACAAGATTAAAAAAGTCATTCACTCCTGTATCAAGAAGATGATGAAAAAGACCAGAAAGCTCGATCCGGATGAAGAGATGGGATTATTTCTGCATATTGCCTGCATGATTAACAGAATCAAAAGTGGAGGGCAGTTACCTGCAAATGTCCATAAAGATACAGTTTTATCCAGAAATAAGAGAGCATATAACGATATCAGGGACATCCTGACTGAACTTGAGGAAGAAGCTGGTGTAACTATACAGGATGATGAGATAGCAACAATTCTTGAAATATTAAAATAAACAATTTAATTCGTTTGAAAACGTATACATTTTTTAAACAGTTCTGTGAAGCACAGAACTGTTTTTTGCACATTTTGTGATTTGTATGGTGAAAAATGCCATCAAAAACCCACAATACAGTTTAAAAAATAAATTAGTGTTTAAAAAGTGCATAAAAATGTAAAAAACAGCGATTTGAGTTTAAAAATAAAAAAGTGTTTAATGTCGATGTAGAAAAACAAAGGAGGGAAATATGGTAGATACAGAATCTATTTCCATGCAGCTGATAGCTGCAGCCGGAGATGCAAAAGGTTGTGCATTTGAAGCTTTGACAGAAGCCAATGACGGTAACTTTGAAAAAGCTGAAGAACTGTTAAAGCAGGCAACAGCCGCAACTCTTCCGGTACATAAACAGCAGATGGAACTCATTACTGCAACAGCTCAGGGGGAAGAAGTGCCTATTGATGTGCTGTTAGTACATGCACAGGATCATTTGATGAATTCCGAACTGGCTCAGGATCTGATCAGAGAACTGATCACTTTGTACAAACGTGTAGACGCATTAGAAAAAGAAGTAAAAGAATTAAAGGAAGGTAAATAAGTATGAAAATCTTGATTTGTTGTGCAGGGGGCTTTTCCTCCAGTATCGTTGAAAAGAAATTAAGAGAATATGGACAGAAAGTGGGAGAAGAAATTGACGTAAGAGCTGTAGGTACTTCTGAAGTCAGTGAAATCATTAATGATGGCTATCAGGTTCTTCTGTATGCTCCACAGGTTCGTAACAGAGCTCGTGATTTACAGGCAACTGCAGATAAGGCAGGCATTCCTTGTGCTTTGATGGCACCACAGGATTATTCATTGGCCAATGCAGTCAATATTTACAAACAGGCTAAGAGTTTAATCGGTTAATAAACGGAAAGGAGGACTATTTATGTCTACAGAGACTGAAAAGAAAAACTTAGTTGAACGTATCGCAGAATCCAGTTTTATGCACAAACTGGAAGAGCTTTCTTTGAAACTATCCGGTTCAAAGTTATTCAGTGCAATTTCAGGTGGTATGGGTGGAACCATGGGCCTGTTGATGACTGGTGCAGTATTCCAGATCATCTGTGTTATCGGTGCTACATTCTTTGGATGGGATACAGCCGGTACATTATACAATTTCTTCTATACACCATACAGATGGACAATGGGAATCCTGTCATTCTTCATGGCATACTGTATTTCCGCAAGTTATTCCAAGCAGTTAGGTGTCAACCAGATGATGTCTGGATTTACATCCATGGCATGTTACTTCATCGTCTGCTGCCCATTAACAGAAATGGAAGGCGCTTTCTACATCAATATTGCTAACATGGGTACTACAAACCTGTTCGTTGCTTTAATCATCGGTCTGGTATGTGCTCGTATCATGAAGTTCTGTCAGGATAAAAATCTGAGAATCAAACTTCCAGATTCTGTACCTGAAGGTGTTGGCAACTCCTTTAAGGCAATTGTGCCAATGGGTATGTGTATTATTTTCTGGTATGTATTATCTTATGTGATTTCTACATTTACAGGAACTACATTATCCAATCTGATTATTGGTATCTTATCCATTCCATTAAAAGTGCTGATTTCCACACCTGGTATGTTTGTTATCATGTTCGTTGCTCAGTTATGCTGGTTCTTTGGTATTCATGGTACATCTGTTGTATTCGCAGTTATTATGTTGCCATATATTCAGGCATATTCTGGCAACGCTGCTTTAGCTGCTGCAGGTCAGCCACTGGTATATAACCCTGTATTCTTATATACTGCTATGGCTGTATGGGGTGGTGCAGGTAATACATTACCTTTAGTTATCATGGGGCTGAAATCCAAATCTACAACTATCAGAACAATCTGTAAGGCTTCTTTAATACCAAACATCTTCGGTATCAACGAACCTGTTATCTTCGGTATGCCTATCATGTATAACGCTACACTGATGATTCCATTCTTCTTACAGCCTGTTGTTGTAGGTATCCTGTATGCCATCGTATATAAGCTTGGCCTGATTGGTTATCCACAGGTATTATTAATGACAACATTACCTGTTGTATTATCTACATTCATGACAACTCTGGATTTCAAGAACGTCATCTTCGTTCTGCTGTTATTCCCTGTATGTTATCTGCTCTGGTTGCCATTCTATAAAGTCTATGAAAAGCAGATGCTTGAAGTAGAAGCTAAGAATGCTGCAGAAGCTGCTGAATAAACAAAATTGAAAAGACATAAAATCCCCGTTTATGGGGATTTTTATGCAAGGAGTATTTAACTATAAGGAAGTCAAGAGATAAATGAAAGAAATTGAGGAATGTTAACAAATCCAGCAGATTCCC
>CAKVLT010000065.1 GCA_934757945.1 uncultured Bulleidia sp.
GGTTATAGCTCAGCTGGGAGAGCACCTGCTTTGCAAGCAGGGGGTCAGGAGTTCGATCCTCCTTAGCTCCACTAAATCAACCGGACAAAATTTGTCCGGTTTTTTATTACTTTTTGCTTAACATTGTTATCTAACTTATTACAATAGTGTTGGGAGGTGAGTTAGCTGTATGAAACTCAACGAACTCAAAATAGGACAGAGCGCCTATATTACAACCGTAGAAGGACAAGGGGCTACACGTCAGCACTTTCTGGATCTTGGAATTATCCCAGGCATGGAAGTCACCCTTGTAAAATATGCACCAATGAATGACCCAATTCAGGTCATGGTATCGGGATATGAATTAACCATCCGTCTGGAAGATGCAAAACAGATTGGCATTAAAGACGTACACACAAAGAAACAAACCGAAAATACTTTGAAAATAACTTCAGATATCGGGCATCCTCGTCTGGGCGAAACGTATGATACGCAAGCCTATCGTGACGAGCACAATCACAAGCCAAAAATTGAAGGAAAACTTGTTTTTGCTCTGGCAGGTAACCAGAACTGCGGCAAAACCACCCTGTTCAATCAGCTGACAGGCAGTAACCAGCATGTAGGTAACTTTCCAGGGGTAACTGTAGACAGAAAAAGTGGTTCGATTATCAATCATCCGGAAACAGAAGTAGTAGATCTTCCGGGAATTTACTCCCTGTCTCCTTATACAAGTGAAGAAATCGTTTCAAGAAAGTTTATTCTTGAAGAAAAACCAACTGCTATCATTAATATAGTAGATGCGACCAATATTGAAAGAAATCTCTATCTGACACTACAACTTTTAGAGTTAGGCAAGCCAATGGTCATCGCCTTAAACATGATGGACGAATTAAGTGGTAATGGCGGTGTGATTCTTATCAATAAAATGGAGGAAATCCTGCAGGTACCTGTGATTCCTATTTCCGCGGCTAAAAATCAGGGCATTCATGAACTGATAGAGCATGCACTGCACATTGCCACTTATCAGGAATGTCCTGCAAGAGATGACTTCTGTGATAAAAATGATCACGGAGGCGCAGTACACAGAGCAATCCACGGTATTATGAGTCTGATTGAAGATCATGCAGAAAGAGCAGATCTTCCTGTACGTTTTGCGGCAAGTAAACTTATCGAAAAAGATGAGCTCATAGAAAAGCAGCTCGCCTTAAGCGATAACGAAAAAGACATGGTACAGCACATCATCTCTCAGATGGAAACAGAAAGAGGTCTGGACAGAGCCGCTGCCATTGCGGATATGCGCTATACCTTCATACGCTCCTTATGCAGTAAAACAGTTGTCAAACCACATGTCTCCAAAGAACAGGTACGTTCAGAAAAAATAGATGCTGTTTTAACAGGAAAGTGGACCGCCATCCCTGTATTTGTACTCATCATGGCGTGTGTATTCTATTTATCTTTCAATGTCATCGGCGCCTTTCTTCAAAGTCTTCTGGATGAAGGCATTACCATCCTGACACAGGCAACCGATACATTGTTAACCACTCTGGATGTGTCCATACCATTACACAGTCTGATTATCGATGCCATTTTCAAAGGAATAGGCAGTGTCATCAGTTTCGTCCCGATCATTGTCATCTTATACTTCTTCCTGTCTTTACTGGAAGACAGTGGCTATATGGCACGTATTGCGTTTATAATGGACAAGCTATTACGTAAGATTGGATTATCAGGAAGAAGTATTGTGCCTATGTTAATAGGGTTTGGATGTACAGTTCCTGCCGTTATGTCCACAAGAACTCTTCCATCAGACAGAGACAGAAAAATCACCAGAATGTTGATACCATTCATGTCTTGTTCTGCAAAAATGCCTGTCTATGGTTTCTTTGCCAATGCCTTCTTCCCTCACTATGCAGGCCTTATTATGACAGCCATGTACTTTATTGGTATTCTGATGGCTATTCTTGTAGCATTGATACTGAATCACACTGTCTATACAGGAGAAGCCGTACCATTTGTCATGGAATTACCGAATTATCGTATTCCTTCCATGAAGTCTGTCACACAGCTCATGTGGGAAAAAGCAAGAGACTTTCTTCAAAAAGCTTTTACTGTCATTTTCCTTGGCACTATCGTTGTATGGTTCTTACAGAACTTTGATTTCACTATGCACATGGTAGAACATTCTGATCAAAGCATTCTGGCATATCTTGCAGGTCTTTTAACACCTTTATTTGCACCATTAGGATTAGATAACTGGAAACTTGTAACAGCACTTATCTCCGGATTTATGGCTAAAGAAAGTGTCGTTTCCATGTTAACAATATTGTATGGAAGCACAGAAGCTTTACAGACTTCCATCTCTGCAGTATCCGCTTTTACTTATCTTGTATTCTGTTTGCTGTATACTCCGTGTATTGCCGCATGCAGTGCATATTCTAAAGAAGCAGGTAAAAAAGAAATGTTCAGGATGGTAGTTTTCCAGATAGGGATTGCCTGGATTGTTGCCTTTATCCTGCATACCATACTTGTAATACTTTAAACAGAATTTACTTACTCTCATGCTTTCAACAACATGAGAGTTTTTTCTTTTCAGCCATTGCAGATTCTCTTTCAACTTCTTATAAAACTTTTTAAAAAAGTTATTGACAAGAATACAGGTGGTTGGTATTATATTTAAGCATTCGATGAATACGGGCCTGTAGCTCAGGTGGTTAGAGCGCACCCCTGATAAGGGTGAGGTCGTTGGTTCAAGTCCATTCAGGCCCACTACTTTATTCATCGTGATATATACGGGGTTATAGCTCAGCTGGGAGAGCACCTGCTTTGCAAGCAGGGGGTCAGGAGTTCGATCCTCCTTAGCTCCACTTTGAAAGATATCCATTAATTTGGATATTTTTTTTGTTTGGAATTTGAAGAAGCTGTTAAGAGTAGAAGCGAAATTTCACAGAGAAAAAGAGATTCACAACTCTATTTTAAGTGGGAATCTCTGTAAGAAAATGAATGATAGTTTGGGAACGAAACGATTACTGCTTATGCTTAGTTTAAATTTGCATGTTTACGTAATGAAAATTATATATGATTGTTGCTGCACTTATTCTGTGTGCAGTATCAAGTAACTGTTCTTAAAGTCTCAAATCATTTCTGCGTCAGTAAAATTAGTATACCCATGCCTATCAATGCTATGGAAATGGCAAGTAAATAGTTTCTGATTTTCAACTTAATTGCAAGTGTCTTAATAATCCATGTATATAGAAGTGCGGATCCAATCTCTAATGAAAAGGTCAAAGCTAAAAATACTATGTATGGAAGTCTACCAGCTTTAACACTGAGATTATAAAAGCCATATATATTTGCAGCTTTATAATAAACGGGAAGGAAACAAATCATCCACATGAACAAAATATGAATAAAAATACAGATATGTTTCCATTTATAAACAGTACTCTTTTTATCAGTACTGTTGTAAAGAATAATCATTCCAGATTCCTGTTCAACACCATAAGCCGTGGATACTGGATAGCAGACGCCTAAAAGCATCATAAATATAAAGAACAATATAGTTTTTATACCTGTATGGCTTTTAAGCCACATGTAGGATAATCGATTTGCAAAGATATCATTTTCTTGTAATACGTTATATTGCTGTACTGCCATTTCAAATCCGAGTTTTCTTTGGTAAAGCTCTCCTGTAATATCTTGTGATAAATAAACTTGTTCCTGATTCAGATATTCTTCTTTGTCTGGATTTTTTTCTCCTGTCAGAATCTGAGCATATTTACTGTAAAACATTTCCGGTTGGGATAGCTGAAGTCTGAAATTCTTCATGATTGGTATCTGGAGACATAACATGATTAGTAGTGTAAGAATACCAGACTGTACGATCCAGTATTTTTTAATTTCATTCCAGGCTAATATACCTTTCATGTGATTCCGTGAATGTCTGGTATTTATATATTGGGTTTTGAGTACTGTGTTTTTGCTGAAAGAAAAACCACGATAAAAGACAATACATTGTATACATAAAGCTGTGCCGAGGATAATCCAGAATCGATTTACTGGTATTGAGCATATGTTAAGATAAATCACTGAACTCATCCATTCCTGTATACGAATCTGACGAAATGGATTTAGGGATCTGATCATTAAACTGGAACTGTTATATGTGGAAACAGACACCAGAAGAAATAAACCTATCAGGAAGAAAAACTGCCATTCTTTTTTTGACAAAGAACTCAGAAGAATAAAACAGAATGTAAACGAACTGAGCAAGATACATTTTAATGTGATGGATAGTATTATCCACTCTAAGATGTTGGCATGGAACGGAAAAAGCCACATGTCGTAAAGTCCTTGAACCGGATCGCTGAAATGCCCAGTTCCAAGCATAATGGAAGCAGTGCCAAATTCTATCAGTTGCATAAGTAAAAAAATACTGATAACAAAAAATGATGTGGCTAAGCATTTATTGCGGTAAAGTTTTTTTCTTCCATTTTGAGTTGCATTTATAAGAAATTGAAGAGGTTCTTTCTTTTCCTGAAGAAAGAGTATAAAACAACACAAAAGGGATATCAGGATAGCAACAGAAGAAGAATACCATGAGGAAAGAAATTTTTCTGTACCTCCATAAAACCTGACAGGAACTGTCAGATTTTGCACCTTGCAAAAAGCAGTTAATGATTTTTGTATCGAAACAGTTTCATAATTACTTTTTGTAATACCTAATTGCATTTTTAATGCATTTTCACGAATCAGTTGCTTTATACTCTGGGAATGATTCTTTTGATCATTCATTCTGTTTAATGTTTCTGTTTCTGCATTTGAATACAGTGTTGGTACAGATTCATGGGTTTCCAGAAATGATTCAGGATGATCATAAAAACTGCGGATAATTCTGTAATCATTTCCTTCAGGAGAGATATACATGGATTGAACAAACATGATAGATGAAACAATTATCAGCAATAGTGAAATCATCAGTAACCATCTGTTTTTTAGTAATTTACGTAATTCAAAAAACATGTTGAGCCTCTTCGAAGTAATGCATATAGACTTCTTCTAATGTTGGTATAGCCTCTTCACAGATGTATGCAGGTGGAGTGTCTCTGATGATTCTTGCTCGCATTCCTTTCATGTCACGGATATACCCGGTAATTATTTTTTTATGATCGTTTTCAAAAAGAGTCAGTTGTTCCTCATTCATATGCACATCAAAAACCATTCCTTGAAGTTCAGAGCATAGTGAAGCAACTGAATCGTGAGTTAATATTTGGCCTTTCTTTAAAAGAATGACTTCTTTTGCAATGTATTCAATATCAGAAACGATATGTGTTGATATTAATACAATACTATCCTTGGATAGTTCGCCGATTATTCTTGCAATGGCAATTCTTTGTTTTGGATCCATTCCGGCAGTTGGTTCATCTAAAATAAGAAGTTTTGGATGATTTAGTAAAGCCTGTCCTAATAATAGTCTTTGGCGCATACCACCAGAAAAAGTTTTGATTTTGTGATCTCGCACTGTATATAATTCCAGCTTTGACAAAAGCTGATGAATTTCTGTATCTGCTTCTTTCATATGCATATCTTTTAATGAAGCAATATAATACATAAATTCCTGTGCAGTAAAATTAGGATAAAAAGTTTGTATCTGAGGCATATATCCTAATGCATGATAAAAAGAGTGACTATTCTCTCTCACGTTTATCCCATTCCACAGTATCTTTCCTGAAGTTTGATGAAGGTTTCCAGTAATTATGTTCATTAAGGTACTTTTTCCTGATCCATTTGGCCCTAAAAAGCCATAAATTCCTGGTGTAAGGACAATACTGACATTATTTAAAGCACAAAGATTTCCGTACCTGTGTGTAATGTTTTGGATTGTGAGTTCCATATAATCACTCTTTCTGTTTATTTTCTTACATTGACAATTTGTTTGAAATTGCCATTAAGATAGTTGCTTTCACTGATCCATCCAGTTATCAAAGCATCTGAAGTACTGTCAGAATATCTGCCGATTTCTCCGTGTTCTGTCAGGTAAACGGGAGTGAATTTTGTTACCTGTTTGTCTGAATCAATCATAGATGGGAAGTTGATCTTATTGTTGCCATCTGAATCTATCATGTTTTCTTCTAGTGAAGAGCCGTCAACAGCTTTTTCAAGGAATCGTACCTTATTTCCAAAGAACCATGCACTAAGAATGGTTTTATCGGATTTGTAGATTATTGAGTTGTCTAAAGAGGATAGATTTAAAATATGAATGGTATCAGATTCTATATAAACAAGAGTATCTTTGTTTATTAACTGATTCATGTCACTGAACACATTGAATCCGTTATCTGAGTCTGTTATTTTTACCTGTTCTCCAGATTCCAGATTTAATACATTTAATTCGTGGTAAGGTACGATTTCACCATTTACTGATTCCTTGGTTTGAGAGTGCACAATAACAGCAATTTTACCATTACCACCGAAAAAGTTGTCATCTTCATTTAAATCAAATAGCTGAGTATGTTCACAGGTCTCTAAATTAATTGTATCGATATATCCGCTGCTTTTGGTCTGGAACGTATCTGAATCTGTTTCAAAATGAGTGACGCTTATATATAGAACATCATTTGACAAAAACATAGAGTTAATAAGTTCATAGACACTGCCGTCATTGGATCTTTCATAGGTTAAAAGTATTTTTCTATCGTTAGATTCTGGATTATGCTGAATTAATTCAAAAGCATCATATTCATTTTTTCGTATGTAATACCATTGTTCATGTCATGTAATAAACTGCAAAGCATTGCCAATATAGCAATGGCAGGTGTAATCCGTATGTTTACATCCTGTTTCAAAACAGTAATAAGTAAATTGACTGGAGATAGAAGGGTCACAGTATTGCACTGCGGTTCCAAGAGCCAATAGGCCATTTCCTTCACCTGAAGGAACAATACTTCCATCATCTGTAAATGCAGCATGCATATTGCTGAAATCAGTTAATGCAAGTTCGGACGAAGGGATGTTTACAGAATTGCTTTCATTATTTTTTGAAGATTGGTTGATTTGTTTTGGAGTAGATACCTTTGTTGCACCGCATCCTGATAGTACTAATGAGGATAGCAGTATATAGATGTTTTTTTTCATAATAAAATCCTTACTAATTTAAAAATGAATGCTGATATCAGATGGAGTAGTTCAGTCTGCGTACATAATAATTCTTCCGTTGCCTGAAATAAGAGATTAAACCTGGCCAGAGCCATATGGTCAATTAGCATAATTTGAATAAGAAATGCCTGAGCTGGTAACTGTTTTGTCGGATCCATAGCCGTAAACCTAATCGTAATTGTATGTATTAAAATAAGCTGTAACGGTATTATGCTGTCTCATAATATATGCGTCTGTTTGACATGCATCCTATAAACTGTTGCCAGACCTTGCCATATTATTTCCCCATTATTTTTTCGTCTTTATCTATAAAAAAACTAGCATAAAGGTGCAATGCTGTCAATGATGTGCACAGAAGTTTAGTTTGGTAATGCAGAATGCAAACTTTTCACTTTAGAATATTCTTTTGCCAATATATGATAGGGTTATTTGGAAATGACGAAGCTGAAGACATTATCATTAATCTTAATATCTGACAGCCAGTCAGAAGTTTTCAAATGTTGATAAAAGGCTTCTAAAAAGTCTGGCAGTCTTTCTCCAAATTCATCAGTATAATTTAAAAATATAGTATATTGTGTTGTTTGTTTTGGTGTTGTATACTGAAAACAGATAACTTGTTATGAGTTATGTTTGGATGACGTTACCTAGGAACACTAAAGAAAACGGCAGAAATGTCGTTTTTTATTTTATGCAGGCAAAAGAAAAAGTCCCAGGGCCTTATTCGTGTCTGAGCACTCCTGTAAGTTCATGTGCTTTGTCAGACTCTTTAAGATATTTCACTTCGTCCCGTGTTAATTGCAGATCCACTGCCCTAACGGCATCATTAAAGTGTTTTTTCTTTTTGCATACAGCATGAGCAAGATGTCCACCTTCAATATCTGTATTTCCAAGTTTTGTATATTATATAATTTCCATCACTCCTTAGATGTATACCAATTCTTTTTTCCCAGTCGCAATGCATATCCATCAAAAAAAAGAGCACAACATTTTTATGCTGTACTCTATATACATTTAATCAACAAAGATTGGGCTGGTCCATGCACAGGAACCGTTCTTTTCCATGATTTTGCAACGGATTTCATCCCCTGGCTGTAATTCCATTTCCATATCCACATCCTGTGTATACCAGGAAGATAAGGAAGCCTTATGTACTCTGAACTTATATGCATTGTGCCAGAATGGATCACTTCTGTAATATTCTGTGAATCCATATCTTTCTTTCAGAAGCTGTTTAACTTCTTCTTCCATTGCATATAC
Source organism: uncultured Bulleidia sp. (assembly GCA_934757945.1). GTDB lineage: Bacteria > Bacillota_I > Bacilli_A > Erysipelotrichales > Erysipelotrichaceae > Bulleidia. Next base: position 8,389 of record CAKVLT010000065.1, read on the forward strand.
ATGTGTTCCCTGTAGCAGTTCCTGTACAGACAGATGTACTTTCTTGCCTTCCATCTCAATATCCAGATAAGAATCCAGAGTATCTTCGATTTCAATCTGCAGACCTTCTGTTGTAACAGCACTCGGCCCCATCCATTTACCTGTAGCAGTAGTGGAATGTGTTGTGAATGTAAAATCCAGTTCATTATCTGTCTGCTTATCTACAGACTGACCGAAGGTACTGAAACAAGGTGTTACAGAAAGAATCTTTCCAGGAGTTTTAATCATTCCCTTCCATACTTTTTCTGTAATATCAGGAAAGACTCTTAAGTCTGGTCCCCAGCCAGCTTCAATAAAGAACTTGTAATGCACTGTTCCGTTTTCAGAAGCAATTTCTTCTTCAGGTCCGGAAATCAGATGAATTCTCTTTTCATTCTTCAAGATTTCAATTCTGTCGATAGTATCCATCCCCTCAACATGAAGATGCATTGTACGTTTTCCAGCGGAAACCACATCACCCATGATGGCATCGTCAATCTTAAAGTCCACATCCATTCTGTCCTTGGACACACCATAAACATGTCTGGATCTTAAAGCCTTCCAGATTTCTTCTTTGGAATTATCTTTTGCTACAACTGCAGCATATCCAAATCCATAAACGCCAGGACAACTATGGTTATCACCAGAGGCAATCAAACCAAACCTATTACCCTTCTTTAGACCTGTAGAAACGCTTGTCGCATCTGTTCTTGGTCCCATATGTACATGTCTGTCCATATTGATCCAGTTGTCATCACATTCACTGGAGCCATGAGAAGAATACACTTCTGCAAATGGAGAGAATGTATCATTCTGTCTGTCCCAGTCTTTTCCTCTGTTCTTTAACTGATAGGCCGTATGATGAGGAATACCGATAGCTTCTGTATCTGCATAATTTTCAATAAGTTTGTGATAGTCTAAGACAAAACATGGATCTTCCTTATTTGTTTTGAAGAAAACATTATGGTCACCATCAAGTCCATTTCCCTGCCATTCATAACCCATAAACATAGGGAATCCTTCTTCATTAACTTTGTCTACCGCTTTACGAAGTACTTCCCAGTCAGCCTTAATACTTTCCATAGGAATTGTATCTTCAACTCCCAGGCCTGTACTGTCTTTTCTCATTCCAAACGGATAGTAAGCAATCGGCCAGAAGTCTAATGTCTGACGAATCTGTTCAATCCATTTTTCTAAATCTTTCATCTGATCATGATGAATATTACTATGAAAGTCTGTCCAAAAAATTGGCATAAATTCCTCACCTCTTATCTTTTCAATCAGGTGTACGGTCTGATGTCACCTGTACAATATTGTCGTCTTGCAAAACCTCATGGCATCTTGTGCATACACATCACACCATAAAGTTTCATTATATTCTCCTACAAAGAATATTTTCTTTCGAAAGAAACAAGTTCTATGTAATAACCGTCTCCCTCTGGAACATGAACTGAAGATTCACTCTGCCGAAAAACTTTTTGTAAGGACACTCACACTCTCCCTCACCAATTATGATGGAAACAGGATTTCAGAGATAGTGTCAGGTACCTTTGTACTTTTCATATTCAATAAAGTTCAGTATAGTGAATCTTTCAGCTGTAAAACAAATCTTCTGTTGTAATTAGTTATGAGATTCTTTTTCTGCTTTCAGTTCCTGGTTATCGCAAATCTTGAAGAATGGATAATAGATAGCTGTACTGATAAGAATTAATACGATCTGCAGCGCAACACCCTTCCAGCTACCATAAGCAATGAAACCGGAGAACAGGATTGGAGTACCTGTTGGGATAGATGTACCAATCATATATGGAACTAAGCCTGTAGCCATTGCTGCATAACCAAGTAATAATGTAACTGTTGGAGCTACTAACATAGGGATCAATAAGATTGGGTTTAATACCATTGGGAAACCGAATACCATTGGTTCGGAGATACCGCATAAACCAGCTGGAAGAGAAATCTTATTTAAAGCCTTGAATCTTGCAGATTTAGCAAATAATGCGATACACAGGCACAGACCGATAGCACAGGCAGAACCACCGATATTACCGATTGTTAACCATGCACCTGTTGTTAATACGTTAGGAAGTTTTGTACCTGCTGTATATGCAGCAAGATTTTCTAATGTAGCTTCTGTATACATAGCATCTCTGAAGCTTCCTGCAACCATTCCACCGTGGATACCAAAGAACCACATTAAGTTACAAACTAACAGTAATACTGCATAAGTAATTGGAGAAGCTGTCAATACGGATAATGGAGCCTTTAATAAACCATAGATCATGTCTGTCATTGTTCCATAAGATGTTGCAGCAACGCCTGTCTTTACAAGAGCAGCCAGTAAAGCAATACCTAATGCAGGAATCATTGCGTTAAAAGATTTTGTAATCATTGGCGGAACAGAATCAGGCATCTTGATAACGATGTTGTATTTAACAAATAAGTTATGGATTCTAGGGATGACAATACCAACTAACATAGCTGTGAATAAGCCCTTGGAGCCTAAGTAACCTAAAGAAATAGCATTACCAATCTGTACTGTAACATTTGTGTCTTTATCTACACCGGTTACACCGAGTGGAAGAAGAATCAGGAATACCATCAATGCGATAATGCCAGAAGCACTGGAATCATCGTTTAAACCGATAACTTCAGCTTCAGCCTGAGCAATTAAGAATACTGCATACATGGAAATCATGTCAGATGTAAAGGAAGCAGGGATAGAGAATACAGCCTTTAATCCTGTGCTTGTAATAAAGTTCTGATAAACACTGATGTTTAAAGAAGCAAGTAAAGTGAAAATAGCGCCAACCATAACGATTGGTAACATGCTTGCAAACCCCTTACTTATTCCCTGTAACACTTTGTTCTCATTTACTTTCTGAGAAAAAGGTACAAGGACATTTTGCATTTTGTCTAAGATACCATTCATTCTTTCAGTCCTCCTTGTATCTTGGTACATTCACTATACCCCATTCTGGACTTGGTTTCAAGCTTGTTTTGGACTTTTGTGTTATTTTATTTTTGAAACTATTCCCAGAACAAATTTCTGACAAAAAGAAAATATTTATATAGCTGCTGTCAATCTGACAATCTTTTGAAATATAAAGTGTAAACCAAAAAATGTTACTTTCAATCAGGAATAAAAATCCCTGTAAAACCTATTCATCGCTCTACAGGGTTCTTGATTCATACCATTATGATTT
>CAKVLT010000066.1 GCA_934757945.1 uncultured Bulleidia sp.
CAGTACAGGTATCGTAATTGGTGAAACCGCAACTATTGGTCACCATGTCAAGCTGTACCAGGGTGTGACCATCGGTGCAAAAAGCTTTGAACTGGATGAATTTGGAAATCCGGTCAAATCAGGAAAAAGACATCCGGATATAGGGGATTATGTGGTCATTTATGCCAATGCAACCATCCTTGGTGGCACTACCAAAGTAGGAAATCATTGTGTTGTAGGTGGTAATGTATGGCTGACGCATTCCCTGAAGGATTATGAGAGGATTCTTAATCAGCAATAAACTTCTGGAGTAATACAAAGGTATTGGTTGCTCCATCCACATGGGAACGTTCATAGTTATGTGAAGCATATACACCCGGGCCAATCAGACCATGACGGATATCATATCCTGCACGCAGTGTGGTTTCTACATCACTTCCGTAATGAGGATAGATATCTATTGCATAATCCAGATTGTTCGCTTTACAGATAGCTGACAGTTCTGTAATCAGATCGTAGTTATATGGGCCACCTGAATCTTTTGCACAGATGGAAACCATTCTTTCTGTACAGCCAAGATCGTCACCAACACATCCCATATCTACAGATAACATATCTTCTGTATCTTCAGGAACACAGCTTCCGCCAAATCCTACTTCTTCATAGACTGTAAAGATTAACGTAACTTTTCTGTTTAAAACAATATCTTCTTCTTTTACCCATTTTGCAATGGTTAAAAGAATTGCTGCAGATAATTTATCATCAAGAAATCTGGATTTGATATATCCGCTTGGAGTAATAACAGTTTTAGGGTCCATAGCAACAATATCACCGGTTTCAATACCCAGGGCAGTTACCTGTTCGTGAGAAGAGACATTTTCATCTAATAAGATTTCCATGTTCTCTTCTTTTATTTCGACCTTGGCATTTGCCACGTGTGAACTTGGTTCTTTATTCAGAACTACTCCTGTATACATTTTTCCTGAACGTGTAAATACCATACAGTTTTCACCATCAGCGGTAGACCATTGATGACCACCGATGGTTGTAGGTTTCAGTCTTCCGTTTTCTTTTATAGAACGGACCATAGCTCCTAAAGTATCTACATGTGCAGCTAAGACAAGAGGGGTTCCTTCTCCTCCGATGACACATTCCACATTACCTTTACGTGTTTTAACAGGTGCGTAACCCAACTCTTCCAGAACATCATAAACATACTGACTTGCTTTAGAAGTATATCCTGAAGGAGAAGGGATAGCGGTTAGATTGATCAGTTGCTGAGTAATTGATTCGATATAATAGTTGTTCATATATATTGTCCTTTTCTTTTCCGTTATTCCCATTGTAATGAGGAAAACATACGTAATCAAGCGGAGTTTATGGTATTCTGTTTTAGTCAATGGAGGAGTGCATGAAAAAAGGTGTAGTCATAGTAAATGAAAAAGGAGTTCCTTTTCTTAAGAGCGGACAGATGTGGATGTTCAGAAATAATCTGGTATCCATGAAAGATTGCGAAGAAGGGGATATTGCGGATGTCATCAGTGAGGACGGAGAATATCTTGGGACAGGTTTTGTGTCTGAAAAGTCTCATATTACTGTAAGAATTCTTACTCATGACAGAAATGTAGAAATCAATGATGCTTTTTTTGAAGGGAAAATACGTGAAGCCTATGCTTTCAGAAAAGTAACTAATAGAAATAACTTGTCTGATATGCGTCTGATTTTTGGGGATGGAGATGGTTTGCCTGGTCTGACAGTGGACCGATACAATGGCGTACTGGTAACTCAGATTATTTCTTCAGGCATGGAAAAAAGAAAAACAGAGTTATATTCTGCTTTACTGAAAGTGCTTCGAGAAGATGGACAGGTGATTGAAGGTATATATGAAAGAAACGATGTAAAGGCAAGGGAAAAGGAATTTCTGCCTTTATATAAAGGCTTCTATGGAGAATTCACATGCAGTACAGAACAGATTATTCATGAAAATGGTCTGAAAATCTATGTAGATATAGAAGATGGTCAGAAGACAGGATATTTTCTTGACCAGAAAAGAAACAGACTTCTGATACGTGAAATGGCTGAAGGATTGCGTGTGTGTGATTGTTTTTCTCATACCGGTGGATTTGCTTTAAATGCAGCTAAAGGTAATGCAATTCATGTGGACAGTGTGGATGTCAGTGCCACTGCTTTGGCACAGGGAAAAAGAAATGCACAGCTGAATGGCCTGACAAATATAGATTTTGTGCAGGCTGATGTTTTTGAATATCTTGATGAAATACAACCTGATCAATATGATCTTATCATTCTTGATCCTCCGGCATTTACAAAAAGTAGAAAAACAGTATTTAAAGCTTACAATGGATATAAGCAGATAAACAAGAAAGCAATGGAAATTCTGAAATGCAACCATGGATATCTTGCAACATGTTCCTGCAGTCGCTATATGGAAACAGCTTTGTTTGAACAGATGCTGAAAGAAGCTTCTCTTGAAGCAGGGGTGGAACTGAAGCAGGTTTCTGTTACACAGCAGAATAGTGATCATCCTATTGTCTGGTCTATGGCTGAAACATCATATTTGAAATTCTATATTTTCCAGGTAAATCCATTATGAGACTTACAGATAAAAATATAGACACCGGTAAGCTGGTGATTGAAGAAGAGGATGGTATTCGTTATTTATACATTGACGGAAGTCTTGAAAGTGCGATGCATACGCAAGAAGGAAAAAAAGACGAACTTGTGTTTGGGTATTTACAGTGTTTAAAATATCCCATGTCCTTTTTGCCTGGCGATAAAGATGTATTTTTAATTGGGTCTGGCGGTTTTTGCTATCCATATACATTTTTATCGAGGGAACAGGGGACTATTACTGCGGCGGAAATGAGTAAAGATATAATAGAATATGCAAGACAGTATTTTCTTCTGAAAGATATTGAAGAAAATAAACGGTTTCATCTTGTTCAGGGAGACGGATTTTCCTGGCTTGAAAATTGTGGGAAACAGTTTGATGTCATTGTGAATGATGCTTATATAGGCAGACATTCAGTAGGTGTAGATATACATACTACGGAGATGATTCAAAGACATCTGAGTGAAAAAGGTATTTATGCCATAAACTTTGTGGCTTCTTTGGAAGGAGAAGCATTACGAGAAGAAATGGAAATCCTTAATAGCTGTTTTCAGTATTCTACATCGATGATTGTTTCCGATGATGTTGATGCTGATGAAGAACAGAATCTGCTTTTACTGGCAAGTAATACATACTATGGATGGTGAAATAAGGGGAGAGAAAAATGCTTGAATTTGTGTTAGCTGTCTTACCAATACTGTGGCTGATAGTAGCTTTGTGTATATTGAAAATGCCTGGATATAAAGCCTGTGGCATTACCTGTTTACTGACTGTGCTGATTGCATTGTTCAGGTTTCAGATGGGAATACTGGAAGTGGGAACTGCTGTTTTGGAAGGAGTGCTCAATGCATTATGGCCAATATGTGTAGTTATTATAGCCGCTTTGTTTGTATATAATCTGACATTGGAGACCAAAGCTATGGAAGATATTAAATCCATGCTGGCAAATGTCTCAAAAGATCCTATGGTACTGGTATTAATTATTGCTTGTGGATTTGGAAATTTTATGGAAGGTATGGCAGGTTTTGGTACTGCGGTAGCTATTCCTGCAGGAATACTTGTGACAATGGGCTATGATCCATTACGTACTGTAGTTGCATGTCTTGTGGCAAATTCTACTCCAACTGCCTTTGGATCGGTAGGGGTTCCCACTTCTACGACTGCAGCTATTACAGGGTTATCCGGAGTGGGTATTTCTGGAAATATTGCCTTAATGCAGTGTATACTTTGCCTTATTACGCCATTTATTGTTGTAATGATTGCTTCAGGAAGTATTAAAGAAGTGAAAAAGAACTGGGTGTTTTGTCTGGTTGCTTCACTTTCATTTGTGGTGCCTCAGGCTTTTTCGGCAATGAAAATAGGACCGGAATTACCGGATATTATTGGCTCAGTTGTAAGTCTTGTAATTATGGTTGTATTCAGCCTTCTCAGGGAAAAACCTGCCGGATTTGGCCTGGATGCAAAAGATGCACTGTGTGCATGGAGTCCCTTTTTACTGATTTTTATCCTTCTGCTGAGTACTTCCAGTCTGTTTCCTGTGATACATCAGCCGCTTGCTGCTGTAACCACAAAATTGTCAGTGTATTCTGGTATCAACCCTGGCACGTTATCTTTTGCGTGGCTTGACTGTCCAGGTGTGAAAATTGCTGTTGCAGGTATTATCGGAGGGAGAATTCAAAAAGCATCTTATGGAACTATCTGGAAGGTATTTCTGGATACTTTAAAGAAAAATCTGAAAACGGTTTTTACAATCTGTTCAGTGCTGGCAACTGCAAAAATCATGGGATATAGTGGCATGATTACTACAATAGCAGTTATTCTGGTTTCTGTTACAGGTTCATTCTATCCGTTGATTTCTCCTGTTATTGGTATGATCGGCGGTTTTGTGACAGGGTCCGGTACTTCTACCGCTGTTTTATTTGGACCTTTACAGGTGCAGACAGCAAGTGCTGTTGGTGTTGGCGAAGTGTGGCTGTCTGCTGCAAATTTAGTAGGTGGAGGTATTGGGAAAATGATTTCTCCTCAGTCTGTGGCAATAGGTTGTGCTGCAGTTGGCCTGGAAGGGCAGGAAAGCAAGATACTTTCAAAAACAATACCATATGCCTTAGGGTTTATTGCTGTAGCAGGCTGTATTTGCTTTATATTTGCGTAGGAGGCATTTATGTATACTATTGAGAATTCGATTGAAACTTTTTCGTTTGAACAGGCTGTGTTTCAGGAGGTGAAAACTTCTTTGGATGGTATAACAGTCATATGTAATCAGGTATTGATTTCTGAATCCAATCCATACAATAAGGACATTGTTCCAAAAAGAACAAATGAGTTCAGACTGCATTTTCCAAAGCTGCTGAATATACAGTTAATTGAAGAAGGGTATTCAGTGTATGATGCTGATTTAAAACTAATTGATCAGAAACATGACAGGCCCGTAAAAAATGAAGATATTTATTTTGATCTGGAACACATGAATGGATGTGAGATAGATGAATTGTATATTGAAAATCATCTGGCTGTCTGTGTTATGCTTGTTGAGGATCATACATGGCGTCTTGAAATTGAATTTGAAGGCGCGTATTCCTGCAGTTGGGAAAGATTTATGTCATTATAAAAGGATAGTTACCGTAATGGAAACTATCCTTTTCTCTACTTCAGCTTTGATAAATAGGAATTAATATGATTCTTGACTTTTTCAAAAGTGTCGTCACTTAAATCGTGTTCTACCTTACAAGCATCCTCTCTTGCTGTGACAGGATCTACACCAAGAGAAATGAAGTATTCTGTGAAAAGCTTATGACGCTCATAAACATGTTCGGCAATCTTTTTTCCTGGTTCACATAAGGTGATATTTCCGTCTTTGGCCATGGATATATATCCGTTTTCTCTTAACTTTTTCATTGCAACAGAGATACTGGCTTTAGAGTAATTTAATTCATCGGCAATATCGATAGAACGTACATGACCGTTTCTTTCCTGTAACATTAAAATGGCTTCTAAATAATCTTCTGATGATTCTAATATCTGCATGATCAACCTCAACTTGTACTTTTATTTTATCAATGTTTTAAAAAAAAGAAAGAGAATGACTCTTAGACAAGACAATGGTAAAATATTCTCGTATTAGAAGGAGGAAACAATGGGAGTAGTATGTGTCATTGGTGGTGCAAATATTGATATTTGCGGTTCAAGTAATAATCCATTGCGCAATTATGATTCTAATCCTGGAAAAATAGCTCTTTCTTATGGAGGGGTAGGTAGAAATATTGCTCAGATTTGTGCTTTGCTTGATCAGAAAGTGCGATTTGTAAGTTGTTTTTCTTCAGACAACTATGGACAGATGATGAAGAAAGACTGTGAGCACCTTGGTATGGATTGTTCCTATTCCAAGATTGTAAATACTCTTCCTAGCTCCATGTATATTGCTATATTGGATCATAACAGAGATATGAAGATTGCAATGAGCGATATGCGGATCTTGAGAGAAATGGATGAAGAGATGCTTGAAAGTGTTCTGCATTCTCTTGGATCTGAGGACAGCATTATTATTGATGCCAATCTGGATATGGAGTGCATAGAATATATAGTTAAACATGCACATTGTTCCATAGCCGCTGATCCGGTCAGTGCTAACAAGGCTTCACGCCTGAAAACAGTTTTGCCAGGTATTACGATATTTAAACCAAATCAATACGAAGCAAAGGAATTGACGGGTATTGAAATCACAGATGAAAAAACTGCACAAGAAAGTCTGGAATGGTTTTTGAATCTGGGTGTTAAAGAAATACTGATATCTATGGCAGATAAGGGTTTATTGCTAGGTACGCCAGAAAAGAAAGTGTGGTACACTCATAGAAGAATAGAACTTGAAAATGCGACAGGCGGAGGAGATACGTTGCTTGGAGCCTATGTATCTAAACGACTGGAGGGTGTGGCCCCCCATGAAGCCATCAAATTTGCTATCAGTGCTTCCGTATCTGTGATAGAACAGGATGCGGTAAACAGAAGAAGCTTAAATGTAAAAGATGTGGAAAAGAAAATTGATAATATGGAGATAAAGGAGAAAAAGTTATGAATTTTAGAGTTAGTGAAGAAGTTACAAAAGCATTAGAAGAAAACAAGCCTGTTATTGCGCTGGAAAGTACAATCATTTCTCATGGTATGCCTTATCCGCAGAATGTGGAAACTGCCATGAAGGTAGAATCCATTATCCGCGAACATGGTTGTGTTCCTGCAACTGTAGGTATCGTTGATGGTGTTGGTGTTGTAGGTTTGTCTGCTGAAGAAATTGAAGAAATGGGTAAGAGAGGACAGAGTATTCCAAAAGTGTCCAGAAGAGACCTTCCTATTGTTCTTGCTGAAAAGTCATGGGGAGCAACTACTGTTGCAACTACGATGATTCTTGCGGCAAAAGCAGGCGTTGAATTCTTTGTGACAGGTGGTATCGGTGGCGTTCATCGTGGAGCTCAGGAAACATTTGATATTTCTGCAGATCTTGAAGAACTCGGAAGAACAAATGTTACTGTCATCTGTGCAGGTGCTAAAGCTATTCTTGATTTGAAGCTTACAATGGAAGTTCTGGAAACCAAGGGTGTTCCGGTTTTGGGATATCAGACTGAAAGTCTTCCTGCTTTCTACAGTCGTGATAACGGTATGGGCTTGAAAGTGGATTATGCACTTCAAAATGCAGAAGATGCCGCAAAGATCGTTAAGGCTAAAAGAGAGCTTGGACTGAATGGTGGAGTTCTTGTGGCAAATCCTATTCCTGAAGAATATGCTATGCCTACTGATGTGATTAATAAGGCTATTTCTGAAGCTTTGGCTGAAATGGATGCAAAAGGAATTCATGGTAAAGAATGCACACCTTTCCTGTTAGCTAAGATTGCAGAAATCACTGAAGGAAAGTCTTTAGATTCTAATATCCGTCTGGTATTTAATAATGCCGCTGTCGGATGTGAGATTGCAAAGGAATATTGTAAACTATAATGTCATATGCCCTTGATAAAACTGTAAGTAAGCCGGTTACAAAAGATGTGCTTGTTGCCTGCTTTAAGCAGCTTGGAATAAAAAAAGGGCAGCTTGTTGAAGTTCATTCATCTTTGTCTTCTTTTGAATACGTTGTTGGTGGTGCTCGGACAATTGTCGATGCTCTTATGGAAGTCATTACAGAGGACGGGACAATTTTGATGCCGACACATGTGTATGATAATACAGAACCAAGCAACTGGAACAATCCTGCAATAGAGCCGTATTTATATTCCAGTGTGAGAAGAGCTATCCCGCCTTATGATCCTGATGAAAATGATGCATTAGGTATGGGGGCTGTGGTTGAAAATTTCAGAAGAAGACAAGGGGTTGTTACTACGGCCCATCCTTCTGTTTCTTATGCAGCATGGGGAAAATATGCCAAGTTACTTTGTAACAGGCAATCTTTGCATTTTCCTCTTGCAGAAGAAAGCCCGGCGGCAAGATTATATGAAATGAAAGGATATGTACTTCTGATTGGATGCGAAATGAATAAAACAACATGTATGCACCTTGCGGAATATAGAACAGATAACCGTCCGATTATCATAAATGGAGCTTGCATTGATTCTAAAAATGGTCCAAGATGGACATCTTATTTAGATCTTGATACAGACAGTGATATTTTTATGAAAATTAAGCCGGAACTGCAAAAGAAAAAAGCAATCCAGGAGATTGCCTGCAGTGGTAGTCATATCCAATTCTTTTCTGCGGATATTGCAATTGATGCAATGATTGAGTACTTAGAAAGGAATTCCATTTATGAATTATACCGTTAAATAACAGACCACTTATGCTGTAAGTAGGCAGAAGCAATATCTTCTGCAGCTTGCAGCATTTCTTTTTCCATTTCTTCTGTAAACCTGCCAGGTACAGGTGCATCAATGTCAATTTCTATTACCATTTCACCATTGACAATAACAGGAACACATAACTCGGACCTGCTTGCACTGTCGCATGCTATATGTCCGGAGAAAGCTAATACATCTTCGATACGTTGTGATTTTAAAGTTTCCCAGCAAGTACCGCAAACCCCTTTTCCATATCCAATATGAGTACATGCCGGTTTTCCCTGAAACGGGCCAAGAACCAATTCGTTATTTTTTACAAAATAGAACCCTGCCCAGTTGATGTTGGTATAATTCATTGCAATACACGCAGACACATTGCTCAAAGCAGCAATCATATCCGTTTCGTCTAAAAGAGCGACGATCTGCTCATTTAATATTGTTCTTTCCATAACGAAAATTAGTATATCATATCTTTTTTTTGCTGAGTATAATAAATATCGTGGACAGGGGTGCTTTTAGCTGAGATAAACCCTTATCACCTGATCTAGGTAAAGCTAGCGTAGGGAGTTCAAAAGCTTCTTGCGCCTTCAGAAAACGGAGGTGTATTTTTTTATGAAGAATAAAACGGTCAGAATTATTTGTTACATGGCAATGTATGCGGCTTTATATTGTCTGCTGAAATTTGTCGGGGAATTCATTCCATTCTTAAAAATGCCACAAGGCGGTTCTATTGAAATTGAATTTGTGGCTATTTACATTGCTTCTTTCCATCTTGGATGGAAGTATGGTGCATTAACAGGTTTGATGGGATTTTTGCTGTCCTTCATTCTTGGGTTTCCAGTGTATTGGTTAAACGTTCCTCAGTTTGCTTTGGATTATCTTATTCCTTTGATGGTTTGTGGGTGTGCAAGCGTTTTTGGAAAAGGAACAAAATGGAAACAGGTGCTTGGAATTGCTGTTGTGAGTTGCGTGAAATATGCATCACAGGTTTTAAGCGGTGTCTATTTCTGGCCGCCGGAAAATGAAGTTGCCGGCAGCGGTGCTGCATGGATATACTCTCTGGGGTATAATGCATGGTATAACCTCGCAACATGTATTGTGTGCGCAATAATAGTGGTTCTGCTTTTAGGAAGACTTGAAAAACTTTCAGCATTCACATCGGTAGAATAGAATTTTGACCCTTTAAAGAGGTATTTCTTTGAAGGGTTTTCTTTTAAGCGGATAGAAGGTAAAATAAATAAGCTATGAGTCAAAGAAAAATACCAGAAGTTGGAAGTTATGTATATATTCAAAGTTTTAAACATGATGGTTCTTTACACAGAACATGGTGTAAGGGATTTGTGATAGAGGCAGATAGCTCACATATAGTTGCGGTGACAAGCAGGTCTTGGGTAATTGAATCTGATGGAAGAAAATGGCTGACAAGAGAACCTGCAATCTGCTTTTTCTATGATGATAGATGGTGGAATGTTATATCCATGATCAGGCATACAGGAGTGTATTATTATTGTAATCTTGCTTCCCCAAGTGTATATGACGGAGAAGCTGTAAAGAATATTGACTATGATCTGGATGTGAAATTATATCCTGATGGAAGTTATCAGATTCTTGATGAGGACGAATATGATGAACATGGAAAGTTGATGAAGTATCCAGAGGATATCAGGGAAATAGTTGAGAAACAAATGCAGGAATTATTGAAACAGATGGAGACAGAACAGCCTCCGTTTAATAAAAAAAGCATTCATGAATATTATCAAAAATACATAGAACTATTAACAAAATCAGAATATAATAACTATTAATACTAGACAGGAGAACAAATATGGCTTTAATAACATTAGACTTCGAATCGGCATATATGGGTGGTAATCAGAATGTAAATATTATTATGCCAGATAAGCCAAGAAACTTAAGTTGCCAGCAATTTTATGGAAATAAAGAAAAGTATAAGGTTTTATGGCTGTTGCATGGGACGTTTGGAGGATATTCTGACTGGATACGTAAAAGTAATATTGAAACGTATGCGTGTGAAAGAGAAATGATTGTTGTAATGCCCGGGATAGGAAATGCAGATTATGAAAACTGGCAAACATTTACTCTTGGTTTAAATGCGGATAAATATATAACCGAGGAGCTGATGCCAATGATATATAACTGGTTTCCAGCTTCTGAAAAAAGAGAGGACAACTTCATCGCAGGTTTATCCATGGGTGGAAAAGGTACTCTGATGTTTGCGTTAAAGTATCCACAGTTGTTTTCTAAAGCGGCAGTTTTATCATTTATTCCTTCAGATATGGAAAATCAAAAAGAAGAACTGGAAAAACTGTATTCTATGACGATTGATGAAGTGATTTCTGACAGTGATGTTATGCATCAATCTCAAAGGCTGTATAACTGTATGCATAATATGGGTTCTGTAGAGGCGTATATGAATTCATATTATAACCTGAGAAAAAAATTAAAGGAGGCTGATGTGTCGAAACTCCCTGAGTTACTATTCGCGTGTGGGACAGAGGATAGTATTTTTGCTGGAGAAATTACATCGTTTAAACAATATTTGAAGGAGATAAATCTGGAAGTTAAGTGGACAATGGGCCCAGGTAATCATGAATGGAGAGTCTGGGAGAGGGATATACAGATAGCATTGGATTTTTTCAGTAAAGAAAACACAGTCAAAGGTAACGCATTTTAAAGGATTATTTTGTTCTTCAAGAAAATTGAAGAACTTTTTTATAAAAAAAGCAAAAAAAGTATTGCAAGAGAAGAAGAAGTGAGGTAAGATACTCAAGCACTCAGCGAAGAGCTGAGAGAGATCTTTGAAAACTGAACA
>CAKVLT010000067.1 GCA_934757945.1 uncultured Bulleidia sp.
TTCTCAAAGAAGGCAGAACATCGTTCTTTCTAGGTATTATGCTGCAGATAACAAATTGGAAGTATACTCATCTTTTGTAGACACGATTAACAAATATGGACAATGCACAGCAAGTCAACTTGTTGACTTGACTCATCGAGAAAATTCTCCTTGGAGCGTTGCACGTAACTTTGGAATGCCCACTATAGATGCTGAAACAATAAAAGCCAAGCACAAAATAGAAGAACTATAAAAAACTCCCAGATGTAATCTGAGAGTTTTTTGCTACTTGGTAATGTTATCCAAATTTTTTGTACTTCCTTAATTGAATGGCCAGATGATAGCTATATCATAATAGAGGCATTGGCATCGGGTGATCCGATTATTTTTAAAAAGACAGAAGAGAGAATTTGTATTTATAATCATGAGGATAATCGAATAGAAGATGATGAAACATATGAAGATTTCTTTGCTTTTTTGAATGATATGTATGACATGCTTGGAATAGGCGATTAAACTATGTCTGGAAGAATTGCCACATCCAACAAAGCCATGAAATTTTGTTTATAGGGTGCGGTGCGAAACGCCCCAGCTTGTAAGTTTGATGAAATTTATCTTGTTTTGAATGAATCGGTACAAATTTGTACCGGCTTTGTGTGCTAAATTGTTAATGTAAAGAAAAGGCGGTGATCCATCGCCTTTTTTGTTGGGGCGGAACGCCCCGGAAAGGAAACCATATGGAAGATGATAAACTTTACAGGCAAGCGTTAGAGCAAATGAAAGAACTTGCGGAAAGAGTTCTTGAAGATTGTTGCGAGTTTGCAGAAGATAATGACTATGAAAAAGAGTGGGTTATAAGCCAATTTATAAGTGTTTTTAACAAGCTGAAAAAAGATGTATAGAATATCCTCACCGTGAGGAAATTAATTATATGAGAAAAACAATAGGATATGCACTTGCCAGACAAACCTAACAGCCCAAATCAAAAGTATTATAAAAAGTAAAATGCTATAGTTTGGATATTAGCTTGCATGTTGTCTTGCCTGTTTTTACATGCAAGTTTGCATGCAAGCAGGGGTAAGAGGACTTAGGGTTATTGAATATTATCTTCATGGAGTAGCTTTTGATTTAGGCGAAGCTATAAAGGAGGTGGATGACATTAATTCTGAGGAAGATTTTGATAAGCAACTGGAAGAGGATTATTGGTGCTGCAAAGCACAGGAATATCATGATATTGAGGAAGAATGGTTTCTTGCAGTATCTCCAATGGATATTTTTGTTGCTGTTTACAATAAAAAAAACATAGCGAATACAGAAAAAATATGTCTTGTTTCATGAGTATAATGACGCTGCTGTGTTTGAAGAAAAGTTTCTACGTGCAGAGGTGCTCAAAATGGATTGGATGACTAAAATGTATTTCAATAGTAAGTATGTTGAAACCATCAGTGAGCATGATTTTAAGGATTGGTTTAAAGATTACAATGATTTAGTGGTAAAGAAGAAACAAGAAGTGAAGTGTAGATTGTAGGTTGCGGGGCGGTACGCCCCAGCTTATAAATTTGATGATTTTGCCTTGTTTTGAATCAATCGGTACAAATTTGTACCGGCTTTATGTGCTAAATTATTAGCGTGAAGAAAAGGCGGTGATTCACTGCTTTTTTTCGTTGGGGCGGAACGCCCCGTAAAAGGAAAATATATGAAGACACCAAAAGAGTATACAGATAACATTGCAAAACGCATTATCACTTCGCAAATGCTTAGTGATTGCCTTTTCAGTGTTAACAAAAGAGCAAAGAATTGTAGAGATAAAGCAAGAGAATATCGTCAGTATTATCGAAACAACAGATACGTATATGATAAATACAACACCATTGAAAAATATGATGATCAAAAAGAAGAGTACTATGGGCAAAAAGAAAAGTTGCTATCCATATTAGAGCCAGTTGAAATACATAAAGAGTTTTTCGATTATGAGCGTAAAAGAATATATGAGTTCGATGAAGATTATGAAAAGAATCGAAATAACTTTGTATGGGAAAATAGCTACTATGACCATGAAAAGGAAATGAAAATATGGTTTGGAGATATTGAAATTACGTCAAAGCCAAAATATAACTATTATCTCTTATATGGAGTAGTGTCGAAAACTCAAGAGATATCTAACAGCAGGTAAAGCTGGAGATATACAAATTGTGATCAGCGCGCAATAAAAACAAAGCTGAAAGTGTTCTTTAAAAACTTATGATTCAATGCTAAAAGTAATTATTTAATCCAGGCATCCAAGTGAATGTTGATACCTGCAAAGATTGCGAAGAAGGCATGTTTGGCACCATCTCTGATCATCATGTTCTGAAGATTATAATCATTCAGGATTCTGGTGTTCATTCTTTCAGTAGATGTTCTGTTCCTGTAAATCTTTTTCCATTTATTGGATTTATATGGAACAGGTCCAAACAAACGTAAGTCGTCACCATCGTTGATGTAGACAGTGCGACCATATGCAGATGTACTGCATTCATCAATATGAGGACAAGACTCTACCTTTCCCATTACAAATGGACAGCGAAACTTTCTGCGATTACGCTGAATGTCATGTCCAAAGTCATACATTTCAATGCCATTTAAGCAGACAGGTTTTCCATTGTTGCTTAGATTGTATTTCTCAAATGGATTATTTCCAGAGTTTCGTTGATTACGGTCAATGATTGGGATAATATGCTTTTGACGAAAGAACTGAAAGATAGGAAGACAGTCTGAAGCGGAATCGAAGCAGATGTATTTTGGATGCAGGTCCTCACATATATCAAAGAATCTGGCAGAAGCAGAAATAGTAGTCAAAGCATCGTGTTGAGAAGCCTTTTCAATGTCAATGAAGACAGGTAAATCGATAGACTTGAAAGGGTTGTGGTAAGAGATGTTATAAAGAGTGTAACCAAGGAAAAAACATTCAAGATTACTGTCCCATCCGATGTCTGCGTCAGGTGCAGAATAGCGATAAAGAGGTTTACCATTGTCATCTTCGGTAATCTTGTGACCGTAGACGGAAGAATGAATATGAAGAGCGGAACCGTCACCGGATAAAACAAGGTCATGATTGTCAATGAAGCCCATGTCGACTGAAGGAATTACAGCTAAAGCGTTGAAGAGACACTGAAGAGTGTAAGTCATACGGTCACGATCGCAAACTGCACCATTTTTGTATCTGTCCAACAGGTAAAGAGTGTGATAATGGCTGTAATTGATTAACTTTTCGTGATTTTTAGGCTTATTCTTAGGAGCCTTCTGATAATGATCTGCAGAATATAAGTCAGAAATATGAGGGTCATTACCAGTAAGGCGAATGATGAAATCATAGTGGGAAGAAGAGCCTGGTGGATGATAAGAACCAAGAAGCCATTGAAGCAGTAAATCACAAGAGAGATCGTCACACCAATCATGAATGGAAGTATATCCAAAGTGTTGCATAAGGATAAAGGAACGAATAAAGATAGCGGGATCGATAGCCGGTCTTCCTGTATGAGAATACAGAGGGAAAAGAATGTCAGCAGCGAGCGAGGCATCGACCTTACGGATCTTGTGCAAAGCAGAACCGTACTTAGAAGAATGAAGACGGTTAAGCAAAGCAGGACCCAAAAAAGGTTTTTCCGCCTTCTGGAAAGCAAGAAAATCAGAAGACGAAGAAATAGATTTAAGCATATCACAAACCTCCTACGCTTTTAGAGAAAGCGAGCGGAGCGAGCCCGCGAAAAACAGAAAAGTCAAGGGCTTGACATAAAAAAGGTGGGGGAAATGATATGAGAGTAGTTGGAAAAAGAGCGATGTCAGCTACTCATAAGAGTTTTCGACATCGCTCATATGATGTAGGGGGAAGGACATTTCATAGCCCAGTCTCAGAGCAACAACTCGGCAAATATGAATATTTAAGAGTCAAAGATATTGATCAATTAAGAACCGAAGGAAAGGAAATTGGAGAGCTGGTATCAACACAATTTGTAAATAAAGTCATTAGTTTAATTGAATCTGGAAATTATAGGTATGATAATGAAGAAGATAGTTTAAATGAGGAAGCTGCGTGCTGTGAGGCAAAGAGAGTTGTTAGAAAAGCAGTGTTATAAATCGGTACAAATTTGTACCGGCTTTGTGTGCTAAATTATTAGCGTGAAGAAAAGGCGGTGATCCACTGCTTTTTTTCGTTGGGGCGGAACGCCTCAGGAAAGGAAAGTGTTGAGATGAGTGATGATTATATTCTTTTTGATAACAAAGATGATTTAATAACTAGATATGTTGTTTCTGAATGTAGTTGCGTTTTAGATGATAGAGAGATAGATGATTTATGTTTTCGATGTATTGTCGAAAAAGCGAAAACTTTAACGGAAGAGGTTAAAGGAGTTTTTGGAACTCTGGAAGAAGCTATAAAAGAACTTAGTAAATATGAAACTATGGTGCTTGGTTATGAAGACTTTGGTGTTTCTAGCTTTGAAGTAAGACAGTATTATATTTTTGAAAGACAGTTTAACATAGAAAGAGCAATGCAAGAGAATAAGGATATAACCTCTGAAGAAGATTTTGATAAACTGCTTCAAACTGATTATTTACGTATGAGCAATTATGTTGTTGATGATACTGATATGAATTGGAGGGCGGTGACTAGATTTTCAGATAATCAGAGAGACGAATTAGCGAGAAAGCATTTATATTATAAAATGACAGATGAATTGCGTTCTTATACGGAAGACTTAGAGAGAGCTTCAGCAGAAGATATTATTAGAAGATCTTATGAGACGGTTATGAAAAATGAGCTTATTTGTTTATTCTATCCTGACAAAAAAAGATATAGTTTAGATGAGATAAGAGCGTTAAGGAGTTGTGATAATCCATTAGATATTTTGTATCATAGGTGGTTGGATATTGACGTAAATTTAAATGAACTGTTAGAAGATTCAGTGGGTGAGATAGTATCAGATCTGGCTTATAGTGTAGAAAGACATTCAAATCTCAATGATACTGAAAATAGTGATAACGTTAAGATGAAATTATAAGGTTAGAAATCGGGTGATCAGAGATGTATGATTTTGATGAATTAGAGAAACAGATTAACAATGTAACTCGTAAACAGAAAGAATTAAAAAAAGAAGATGAACGACTTTTAGAGGATGCTGAAAAGAGACTTTCAGAGTTTTTTCCACAGATGTATAAATTGGCCAATTTATATAGTATGGTTAAGGATACTACATTTAATACTGAAGCTAAGTATAGCTGCATTAAATGTTCTAACGAATTGTGTATTTACAATTTTGTTTATTATGATCCACAATATACTGATGCTTTCAGTGAACACAAATCTGTCTATGTACGTGTGAATTTGGAAAAAGAGTTAGACAAGGCCGTTTCCATTGAATCCAATGATGATGCTTTTCCTTCTACTGCATCAAGTAGAAAGTTGGCCACAGAACTACTTTGTGGATTTGCTGATTGTTATCCATTATATGAAGAAAAGATGGCAAGCAATCTCAAGGAGTGGGTTAATGAACAAACAGAAATTTTAGAAATGCTGGATGAAAGTCCTGTAAAACCTGAAATTAAAAAGAGTAAGAGGGTAAGAAAAGAAAGATTATAAGTTCGGGGGGCGGAACGCCCCAGCTTATAAATTTGATGATTTTGCCTTGTTTTGAATAAATCGGTACAAATTTGTACCGACTTTATGTGCTAAATTGTTAATGTAAAGAACTAGGTGGTGAGATGTTGCCTGGTTTTGTTGGGGCGGAACGCCCCGGGAAGGATATTTTTAGATTTCATCATGGGTCTATCTCCATTAGATGAGGAAAGGAATATGATTATGAAAACGAATGTGTTTAAACAATTTATGGCAGCAGTGATGTTTATTAGTTTAACTGGATGTAAGCAGCAGATTTCTGTTTCTGCCAAAAATACTGATATTGAATATGGTAAAGAGAAGCAGCGTGCTGTAGATCTTTTGGATATGGAAGATACTTCAAAGGTATCTGCTGATCCAGAAGAAATAGATACGTCCAAGGTTGGATCAATTGAAGTGCAATACAAGGTTAATAATAAGGATGCTGGATCAATCCAATATACTGTCAAAGACTCTCAGTTACCCGTAATCAGCATTCCTTCTTCTGATATTGCAGTGAAGACTAAGGATAAACTGGATTCAAAAATAACAGTTGAAGATCCAGTGAATGGAAAGTTGAAGAAAGCAGATAAAGCACCTGAAGCAAGTGAAACGGATGCTTCTAAGATCGGAATGGCCGACTATTATAAAGAAGGATGGTATACATTAGATATATCCAAGATAGATTTTTCTAAGGCAGGAGAATATCCTGTAGCACTTACTGCAAGTGATATTCACGGCAATACAGTTATCGTCAATTATTATGTCACTGTTAGTGATGATGGTAAGAAGTCTAACTATGCTGCAACAGCTCAGATCATAACTTCTGATGAAGATATGACATTAGATAATGTGTCTATTGATAAGGTATCGGATATTATTTCTGATTTTAATGAAGTTTCTGTAGATGATTTTAAGGACTTATATAAGTCTGAATTAGGTTCTGTAGCTTCCGCAAAACCTGAAGCAACTTCTGCACCTTCTAAGGCAGAAGAGAAAACAACAGATACTAGGAAAGAGGATACTTCTAAGGCAGAAGAATCTAAAAAAGACAGTTCTGGAACAGCTTCAACAAACAATAAAAATACACAGTCCAATACAAAGAGCAATTCCGGATCAGGTGCATCTAATGCTGCTACACATACACATAACTGGGTAGCACAGTATACAACTGTACATCATGATGCTCAGTACAGTACGGTTCATCATGACGCTACTGGTCATTATGAAACTCAGACGGTAAGCGAAGGGTACTATAGTGAAGAGCCAAAATACGCTACTGGTTACATGAATCAATGCTTTAAATGTGGTGTGACTGAACTGGATTTCGGAAATGACTACGAAGCATTTATGTGCCATTGTGAAGATGAAAAATCTACATTTGGCATGGTATGGGGGACATGGCAGATCGGTACTGAACAAGTATGGCATGATCCTGTAACTCAACAGGTTTGGATTGAAGACTCACCAGCATATGATGAACAGGTAAAGGTATCTGATGCCTATGATGAGCAGGTTATCGGTGGTTATAAGTGTTCTTCTTGCGGAGCTACAAAGTAAGCTAAAAGAAATCAAATAAACAACTGAAGATAGAGTGTGATTGATACTCTATCTTTTTATGTTGGTGAAATAACTGAGATGGTGAAAGAGATGAAAATACGTAATTCATCTTTTTTTAGTTGCGGCGCGGAACGCCCCCCGACTTGCTGTACTCAGTGAAAGTAATTAAAAAATCAATCTGTTTTTCTATTAAGGAAGAAAGCGAGGTAAACAAAATGGATAAAACAAAAGTATTTAGAAAGCTAACGGCTTTCTTATTAGCAGTGGGAACACTGGCAAGTAATATTCAGTTGCCTGTAGTTACCGCTGAAGAATCCTCTGCTAGTAATAGTACTATTGGAACTGTAATTCCTGATAATGCTATTGCAGTAGACATTCATGGTGAAGGTAAGGTTGTTGTAGAACAGGAAGGAAAAGAAACAGAAGTGTCTTCTTTGACTATGTTTTATGGTGAAGATGGTGATCAGATTACTATCAAAGCCAGTGAAACAGATCTTCCAATGACCGGATTTGCAGTATTTAAAAACGATAAAACATTTGTTATGGCAAATCCGGATTGTGAACCTGAAGCTGTTTATAAAGCCACTATTGGTGTAGATAGATATGCAAACATTATTTTCAGAGATGTAAATTACGACAACAATATTAACGAAGCATATACAAATGCCGATATAAATAGATTACAGTCCAGTGGAAGTGGCAGATTATGGGCTACTTCAACCACGGATATGTTCGGTGATGAGTTTAATCTGCAATGGATTGATGGAGACCTTGCACCATTTACTGCTGAGATTCAGCAGGTCTTGGGTACATGTTTAAATCATGGTTATCTTGCTTGGACGGACGACAATGCTTATAGTTATGAAGTGAATTACGATACTGGTCTTGCGTATTCCTACACTAGCAGAAGAGAAGGTAATGTTGTTTATCTGGATATTAAAGTTGACCCAGATGAAACACATAGAGGTTTCAGCTATGATTTGGGAACTGATGTTGGTTATCAGGGCATTGTTTGGAACAATATCAGAATCCAAATGCCTTTAAGAAATACAAACGTAAGCGTTGTTAAAAACTCTGCTAATAAACCTGTTACTGATGGAAACCCAAACTATTCATTAGAAGGTGCAGTGTATAGCGTAAGTACAGCATCTGACATGAGCAGTCCGGTTGGTACTATTACAACAGATAAATATGGTAATGGTTCAACTGGAACAATGGAATTAGATTCCTCTATCACAACACTGTATGCACAGGAAACAAAAGCATCGAAAGGATATTGCTTAGATCCACAGGTTTATACAGTTACTTTAGATTCCAATGGTAATGGTTCATTTACATCTACTGAACCAGTGGGAAACGACCCTCTTACAATCACATTAAATAAAGTATCTGAAAATGGTGATGTTATCCCAGCTGGTCAGGAACCAAAAACTCTTGAAGGTGCAGAATTTACAGTGAAGTATTATGCAGTTGATACAGCAACGGTTAATACTACCGATGATGTAGCAAATGTGACACCTACAAAAACATGGGTATTAAAGACAGTTAAGAGTGCTGATGGGAAATACGTTGTTCGTTTAGATGATGCTCATAAGGTTAAAGGAGACAGTTTCTATACTGAAACATTGGTCAGTGGAAATAAACGTACATACCTTCCATTAGGCGTGATGACAGTAGAAGAGACAAAAGCTCCTGAAGGAT
The DNA here is from genome assembly GCA_934757945.1 of uncultured Bulleidia sp. Taxonomy (GTDB): domain Bacteria; phylum Bacillota_I; class Bacilli_A; order Erysipelotrichales; family Erysipelotrichaceae; genus Bulleidia. Next base: position 8,873 of record CAKVLT010000067.1, read on the forward strand.
ATACTCTTGAAAACAAGATTACAATTCAAGATACTGGTGATCAGGTAACTACTGCCTCTAACGGTGTTGCACTATTCAAAATTGGTGGTAGTAATGGTACTTATCAGGTGCAGGGTGGCAACTATTTCACTGCTACAGAAAAGCCTATCTATGGTGCTTTAAATATTACAAAGAAGGATTCTCAGTTAGGTGCTGAAGCACAGGGTGATGCTCCTAATCTTTCTGCTACATTTGAAGTAGTCAATGATACAGAAGATACAAAAACAATGATTGCTCCTGATGGAAACAGATACACTGCTGCACCTCATGCAGCATTTGAATATAAGATCCATACAGATGATGCCGGAAACTTCCAGTCTCCAGCAGAGTTCCTTGAATATGGTGAATATACTGTATCTGAAATCGAAGCTCCTGAAGGATATGAAGGAACATCTGTAACCAGAAAAGTTGCTATCAAAAATGAAGGTGACAGCATTTCTATTGAATATGCAAATGATATTAAGCGTGGAACATTCAGTGTTCAAAAGCTCAATGCAGAAACAGGTTCAAGAGCTAACGGTGCTACTGATCTTCAGATTTCCTTCGAAGTATATAACAGAAGCACTCATGCTGTAGTAGTTAACGGAAATACATTTGGTCCTGGTGAAAAATGTTATTCTGACACAACAACTGGTGCTGGTAAATGGCAAGGTGCTGAAAACTTACTTCCATATGGTACATATGAGGTAAAAGAAACTGCTTGGCATAAGGGTATGACGCCTGTTACACACTCTCAGATGATTCAGATCCGTGAATCTGGTGTTTCTTTATCTGTCGATATTGTAAACGGTGATAAGCCTTATACAGCTCAGGTACATAAGATTACTGACTATAAGTCTTCTGGATCTTCTTACTCAAAGCCTGAAGAGGGTGCAGTATATGGCATCGTATTAACTTCTGAAGTAACGAAATATGGTAGTGTATCTGCTGCTTTAGCTCATCAGTATGATACTGATATCAAGAACTTAACTGATAGAGACTGGCTCAATGCTAATATCTTTACAGATGGTAAGCTGGTATCTGATAACATCAATAAAGATGGTGCTGATCTAACTAAGATGTCCGGAAGAGAGTATGGTCTGATGAAGACAGATGCTGACGGTAACGCAAGCATCACAGACTTTGTATATGGATCATATACAATGGTGCAGCTATGTTCTCCTAACGATGAAATTGCTGTTGAAAAGAGTTCTATTAAGTTTGATTTGAATGATGAAAACCCAGTTCAGAAGGTTGAAGCATCTAACGTTGCTGAAAAGTATTTCTTTAAGATTATGAAGAAAGACTCTACAACTGGACAGACTATCACTTTAAATTCTGCCACTTTTAAGGTCTATCAGATGGTAGATGGTGAAAAGAAGTACATCACTCAGAAAGTTGGATCTAAGACTTATGATACATTCCGTGCTACATCTAAGAATGGTTCTGGTGAAGCTGGTGTATTCTATGTTGCAGATGATGATGCAGGTACAGTAACTCTTCCATTAGAAGTAACTGCTGGTGAATATTGGGTTGAAGAAGTAAATGCTCCTGAAGGATTTACTAAGTCTGATGATATTAAGGTAACTATTAAAAAGGGTAACATTACAAGTGTAGATGATGAAGGAAATCAGTACATTTCTACAACTGTAAATGATAAGCCAATTACAGGTACTTTAAAGATCAACAAAGAAATTTTGAATGACAATTATGATAAGACTTTTGTTGATGAGAATACAATTACCCAGATTGAGTTCTCTTTAATCGCAAATGAAGACATCATTAATCCTGATGATGGTTCTGTATTAACAGCTAAAGGTGAAGTTGCTAATGATATTCGTGGAAATAAGATTGGTGTAATGCACTTAAATGCAAATGGCCAGGCTACACTTCGTGGTATTCCATTAGGCAAATATACATTAGTTGAAACATACATTCCTACATCATTACAGGTTAATGCTGAAAAGCGTGATGTTGTTATCACAGCTGATAAACCTGTTTTAGACACATATAACATCGAAAACAAACCAACTGAAGTTGCTATTTCCAAGAAAGCAGTGACAGGTGATGATGAGCTGGAAGGTGCTACATTACAGGTAATCGACAGCAATAACAACGTTGTTGATGAATGGGTAAGCACATCTGAGCAACATATCATTACCAAGTGTCGCCGTAAAGCCGCTTGCTTTAGCAATGGGGATATAAGGCGACTTATATAACGATTATTTTGCT
>CAKVLT010000068.1 GCA_934757945.1 uncultured Bulleidia sp.
ACCTGTTATGGTGGAGGAAGTTCTAAGATTAATGCAGCGCATGCAGTTAGTGAAGCATGTATGGTGGATACTGTGCAACAATTAACAGGCATAAACATCGATTATACTGTAGAATTTAACTACACTTCTTTCGTTCAGATTGTTGATGCTGTTGGTGGAGTTGTGGTTGATAATCCGGTCACCTTTGATGCTCAATGCTGGAATATTTATGAAAATGAATTGGCAGTATTTACAATCGAGGCTGGAGAAAATGTGTATTTGGACGGGGCGAGAGCATTAGGCTTTGCAAGAGAAAGACATGCATTCGCTGACGGTGATTTTGCAAGACAACGTCATCAGCAGGAAATTATTGAACAGGTTATTCAAAAAGTCATGAATACCAGAGATCCTAATACATATCTGAAGATATTACAGGCTGCAGGAGATAATATTAAGACTAATATGTCTTCTGAACAAATGGTAGAATTTGTAAGTTATGCCATGAAGAAAGCAAATAGATATTATGATTCTAATAATGCTTCAGGTATCTTTAATATTCAAAGTAACAGAATTACAGGATATAATGTCATGATGTGGGATGATAACCTGGATATGTATTTATACACGTATTGGTTATACAATGGGTCTATCAGCGACAGTTATAATGCTATTGAACGTAACATTACAATGTCACAGTCCCCATCTCAATTAGGCAGTGCTAGTTGGAGTGCTCATGACACATATACGCCACCTGCAATGTCACAGGATTATTATGCTGAATCTGGTGAAACAGTAATTGGTGGACCTAGTGAAACGACTACTGAAACTACTCCAGATCAAGATCAGAACCAGAATGTAGTTACACCTCCTCCAAGTACTCCGGATACAGTAGAGCCAACCCCTGCACCTGATTCTGGTACAGGTGATAGTGGAACAGGTGGAAGTGGAACAGGTGGAAGTGAGGAGAATCCTGGAGGTTCTGAAGGAGATGGAGGAACTGGAGAAACTCCTGACAATGCTGATGCGGCAGAATAGCTGACAAGTATTAAAAAAAATAAGAAGTTATAGTACTATAGAAAAGGCTATAACTTTTTTTAATGAAATGAGGAAACATGAAGAATAGTAAATTAAAATCAATTGGGAATTTAATTAGCAAAGCATATATGAAATGGTCAAAGGAATATCATTATGTAATTCCTTTACCAGTGTTGAAAATGTATGTACATAAATTTATGCATGAAAGTGAAAATATCAGAAAGCATGGTGTACGATTCTTTGAGACAGATGTGGTTGAAGAGTATTCATCATGGTTGAAACTTCAAACATATAAAACTAATAGTGCTCCTTTTTCTGATATTACAGTTATAGGGAAAGATATAAAAAAAGAGCAGTATGCATCATTTACAGTAAAGGAAATGCAATTATTGGATATTCATAAAATATCGACAAAATATGTTCTTGTCACAAGTGGTGAGATTGTTTTGTACCCTGAATTCAGCAGGTATGTATCTGAATGTGAAGGGTATGATCTTACCTATTTTGATCATGACCATCTTGTGGATGGAGTTAGAAAAGATCCAGTGTTAAAACCGGATTTAGCATATGACACATTAAGAGGTATTAACTATATAGGAAATCTGTTTATTGTTCGTAAAGAATTATTGAAGCCCTTTGATGGCATGGAAATAGATCCGTATGGATGGCTTCTGAGATTAACTGATAAACCAATTTCCTGTAATCATGTAGAAAAAATTTTATATAGTGACGCATATAATTCTTCCGAAGAAATAACAAAACTTAAAGACTATCTTGTGGATGATGTGGATATACAGGTTTTACCTGATGGAATTGGAAGAAAGGTCTATTATCCGATTATTGGTAATCCAAAAATATCTATTATGATTCCGACAAAAGATGGAAAAGATGTTTTGAAAACATGTATTGAATCGATATATGAAAAAAGTACATATACTAATTTCGAAATTATCATAGCGGACAACAATTCGGAAAAAGAAGAAACATTTGAATATTTTGAGTATCTGCAGAAAACATATTCAAATTTAAAAGTATTAAAAGTGAATAGTATATTTAATTTTTCTTTGATTAACAATCGCATGGCTGAAGTGGCTACGGGTGAGTATTTCATCTTATTAAATAATGATACTTCTATCATCACATCAAACTGGATGGAAAAGATGCTGTCTTATGCTACACAGAAAGGTGTTGGAAGTGTTGGGGTGAAGCTATGGTATCCGGATGACACCATTCAACATGCAGGGGTTATTTTAGGCAAAGGTGGTGCTGCTGCACATAAATACTATCGGTGTGAGAAAAATACAAAAGGCTATATGTATACACTGGATATACCAAATAATGTAAGTTGTTGTACTGCGGCTTGTCTTATGACCAGTAAAATATGTTGGGAGCAATTAAACGGCATGGATGAGAAGTTGACAGTCCAATTTAATGATGTAGATTATGCAATTCGTTTGATGGAAGCTGGATATAGAAATGTTTTTCTGCCGGATGTTGAATTATATCATTATGAATCAAAATCTCGAGGAATTGACAAAGATTCTAAGGCAGTAGAAAGATTTATGAATGAAGTGAATTATGCAAAAAATGAATGGGCTGCATATATCAAGCACGATCCATTTTATAATGATAATTTTGATAAAAATTATGATTATAAATTGATAGTAGGTACTGGAAGTAATTGAATGTGATTAATACATATTTAAAAGAAAACAATGTTTTTCAAAGGAGATGAGGTAATGCATGAAATTAATGTCAAAAGGAGAAAGTGTTACTCTTATTTAATTGTAGTTGTTAAAGAGGAAAATAGGCATATGAAATTGTTTGAGAAATAAATAATGGATTTGACAATGAACAATCTATTAATTTTAAGGGATTATGATGATACAATTCACATGTATTTAGGGGAAAAGGGATTATGTTATTCACAAGTGAAGTTTTTTTATTCTTGTTTTTACCGTTTACAGTAGCAGTGTATTTCTTGGCTTTTAGAAAGAATACTTTTGGTAAAAATGTATTTTTATTGTTTATGAGCCTGCTGTTCTATGCATATGGAGAACCTTTATATGTATTGCTGATGATTTTTATGATAGCAATACATTATATATTTGCTCTGTTAATTACCAGAAACAAAAACAGAAATGGATGGATTTTGGGGATTTGTATCTTTATTGATATTTGTATATTGGGGTATTTCAAATATTCTAACTTTATAATAGATAACTTAAATAATGTCGTACATCTGGGTATTAAAAATCTGGATGTTCGTTTACCTATTGGCATTTCTTTTTATACTTTCCAGAGCATTTCTTATGTGATTGATGTATATAGTGGGAAGGTGAAAGCACAAAGAAATCCATTATATCTTGGATTATATATCTCTCTTTTCCCTCAGTTAATAGCAGGACCAATTGTGAGATATGAAACTATTGAGAAAGAGATTATCCATAGAAAAGAGAATATTAAAGATTTTTCATTAGGTGTTAATAGATTTATAGTTGGTTTAGGTAAAAAGGTATTACTTGCCAATCAATTTGCAATATTTGCTGATGCTGCCTTTAATGCTACCTCTAGAAGTGTTGCGTTTGCGTGGGGTGGAGCCATTGCCTATTCTTTACAGATTCTTTTTGATTTTTCAGGATATTCAGATATGGCTATTGGTTTAGGTAGAATGTTTGGATTTCATTTTCTGGAAAATTTTAAATATCCATATATTTCCAGAAGTATTACTGAATTCTGGAGAAGATGGCATATGTCGTTACAAACCTGGTTTAAAGATTATGTCTATATCCCTTTAGGTGGTTCACATGTTAAAACAGTAGGCAGACATATATTTAATATGTTTGTAGTCTGGTCTTTAACAGGCTTATGGCATGGAGCTAATTGGACCTTTGTGATATGGGGAGAGATGTATTTTATACTTCTTGTAATTGAAAAATACACCACTTTAATAGATAAACTTGGTAAGTTTTCTAATATTTATACACTGCTATTTGTAATGGTGGGATGGGTATTTTTCAGAAGTGATTCTATTTCTAAAGCAATTGCATATTTGCTTTCAATGATTGGATTTGGAAGTAAAGGGCTCATTGATTCTGTTGCTGTTGAGTATTTTCAAAGATATGTTCTCTATTTTGTTTTAGGTATTATCTGTTGCTTCCCGATTATTCATAACATGAATATTCATCTGAGAAAAAATAAGATTTACAGTTGCTTGTATATTCTTGTTATGACAGCTATTCTCATAATCAGTATTATGTTTATTTTCTCAAATGCCTATAATCCATTTATTTACTTTAATTTCTAAGGGAGATACATATGAAAAGATATATAAGAGAGCTTATTGTAACACTGATTTTCTGCTCAGTAATTGTGTGTGTTACCGGAGGGACTATTGTTAAAAAGGTAGTAAAGGCCTTTTCCCCTAAAGAAGAAGTGTCCGATGTAAATAAAGGACATGAGTTAGAACAGGAAAAGAAAAATCAATCCACTGGTAATGCGGTAAGTAATTTGATGGATGGATTTACTGAGGATCTTGCAGGAAAAGAAGAAGGGGCCAAAGCGGCCACTAAAGTTTCTAAGGCTGCAAGCATGGGTATTTCGATTGAATCTACACAGGTTTTGCTTGGTAAAGAAGATTGGCTGTTCTATAAATCTACAACAGATGGGGATCCTATTGCAGATTATCAGGGAACTAACCACTATTCGGCAGACTATATGGCTCAGATTGCAAACAAATTGATTGGTGAATCTCAGACATTCAATAGTTATGGATATGAATTTTACGTAAAGTCTATTCCAAATAAAGAAAATGTCTATTCAGAATATATGCCAGATTCTGTTGAAAGATATGATACTGTATCAAAAACTGATGAGTTTGTAGACTATTTGCAGAATAATACTTCTTTAAATGTCATTAATACCAAACCTGACATTCTTGAGGCAAAGAAGAAATATCAGGTATATTACAGCTCGGATACACATTGTAATGATATTGGTGCTTTTGCCATTACGCAGGCTGCTTTGCGGAGTATTACCGGTCAAAAAGATTCTATCAATACTGTCAGATTTAACGAAACCAGTCAAAACTATTCTGGAGATCTTGCTGCATTATGTGAAATGAGCGATATTTTTAATGATGATAGTACATATCAGCTGGATACATCTACTATAAATACATCATTAAAGTCAGATAAACGGGTGTTAATCATAGGAGATTCCTTTGCAGATGTAATTCAATCGACTATGTCACAGTATTTTGCAGAAGTAAATACAGTAGGTGTCTGGTCATTTTCCATGCAGGATTTATACACGTATTCCCCAGATGTAGTGATTTGGGAGAACGCAGAAAGATATACAGATCGTTTTGATTGGATATATATTACACAACAATAGTTTTTTCAGGTTAGGCTTTGCCTAACCTGTTTTTGTACATTATGGCTATTTTTGTTAGAATAGATATGAATTAATAAAGGAGCCGTTATGGCAAATAAAAAGAAAAAGAAGAAAAGAGTATTAAATGCCAGAGTAGTATGGTTACTGCTGGTGGTAATATCCATTGTGTTTTTTATATCGTTTGTAAGAATGCCGATGTTTCCAATAAGATGGGCAATTTATGTACTTATTGGATTATTACTAATGCTGGCTTTTACATTATTCCTGGCAACGATTGCCTATAAGAATATATTTGTAAAAACTCTGGAGTTTTTACTATGTATTTTTTTAGCCATCTGCAGTGTAATCATGCCAAAGATTGAAGGCCAGATTACCAAACTGTTTAATGGTGCTGAAGGTAAAGGCACCGTGATTGGTTTTTACGTTATTAATGCAGAATATAAACAGGCTCATCCTGATATTTTCACTAGTACAGAGGTATCAGAAAATATAGAAGACTACGCAGGGGATGTCTTTATTTCTTCTATTGCAGTAGATTCTGTTAACCAGAATTATGCTTTGCAGCAATTGCAGAAAGATATCAATGCCAATGTGTCCATTATTGACAGACAGACATTATTGGATGCAGTAAATTCTCTTTATAACAATGAAGGTCAGGTCATGGTGTTATCCAATACCATGATGTCCATGATAACAGAGGAAGAAGGATATGAAGACTTTCAGGATAATATACAGATGATTACTTCCTATACAAGAGAAATAGAAGATACAGTAGAAAAATCTGATGTATCTCTAACTACAAAGCCATTCTGTGTCTTCTTTGGGGGTAACGATGAAGAAGGAGACTTATATCTTGAAGGAAGAACAGATGTGGATATGATGGTTACAGTGAATCCTAATTCTCATCAGATTGCCATAGTATCTTTACCTAGAGACAGTTATGTTCCTAACCCATATTATGGGGAAGGGTCATATGATAAACTGACACACTTAGGATTAAGCGGTATTCAGAATACAATGACTGGATTGAATCAGCTGTTAGGGCTTGATAATGTCATTAGTAATTATGTCGTTATTAACTTTACTACTTACAGACAGATTATAGATGCTATAGGTGGTGTAGATATTGAAAATGATGTAGAATTTACAGCATTGAATGATCAATATTTCCCTGCAGGTCCGATTCATCTGGAAGGTGAGTATGCCTTAATGTATGTAAGAGAAAGATATGCTTTTGTGGATGGTGATTTTGAGCGTAATTATCATCAGCAAATTGTGATGAAAGCAATGATTGAAAAATTATGCAGTCCAGAAATTATTGTTCATTTTGATTCATTGTTGAATTCTCTTCAGGGAACTTTTATGACGAATATTTCCAGTGAATCTATTTATGCATTGTGTAAAAAGCAATTAAATGAGAATATTAGCTGGAATATTGTGAATTACCATGTTGTAGGTGATGCAAGTGGTTATGAATATTGTACAGCAGAAGGGGATTATCGTTCTGTAGTATATCCATATGATAATCAGATAGAGTTTGTCTCAAATGTTATGAAGAGTGTTATTAATGGAGACATCGTTACGCAGGAAGAGCTTCCTGAAGGTACATTTGATTACTACGATAATAGCGGATATTACAATGCGGATGATTCCACATATTATGAAAATACAGATTTCAACTATGTATATGCGGATGCAGGCAATTAGGAAGGTGATGTGATACATGAAAAGAAAAATAGAAGGAAAGTATATTTATCGTGGTGTATGTGCAGCCATCTTAACTCTGGTGTCCGTAGCTGTTTTCTATGATGATTGGAGAAGCTTCGTAGAAATTAATAACCAGACAGGACATTTAACAGGTCTTGGTAACCTTGGTATGGCTATTGGCATCTATGGTTTGTTATATATTGTGATTGGTAAAGGGTTAAATGCATTTAAAATAGGTGTCAATCGTATTTCTAATGTGTTAGCTTCACAGGTTTTAACTCTTTTGACAGTTGATGCATTAGAAGTGTTTATCTCTATGGCTATTACTGGTCAGTTCAGATTCTTCTGGCAGTTTATGACAATGTATATCATTACGTTTATTGTACAGTCTATAATTGTCACGATTTTGGTTATCCCAATGATTGGACAATACAGAAGAATGTTTCCACCATTAAAATTGATAGAAATATATGGGGATAGAGCCGATCTTTTATCTTATAAATTCGGAGCAAGGCCGGATAAATATACAATTGTAAAGAGCATTCCATATGAAGATGAAGGTTCTATTTCCAGGGAAATAGTGAATTATGATGCAGTGCTAATTAATGATTTACCTGACAGACAGGAAAACAGAATTATTAAGATGTGTTTTAAACAGGATAAAAGAGTATACTTCACACCTAAGTTATCCGATATTCTTGTTAAAGGATCTGAAGAGTTAAACCTGTTTGATACTCCGTTGTATTTAAGACGTAATAATGGTATTCCTTTATGGCGATTAGCTATTAAAAGATTTTTTGATATCTTACTGTCTGTATTTACATTGGTGGTATTAAGCCCGATTTTACTTCTTGTGGCTATTGCCATTAAAGCGGAAGATGGTGGCCCGGTATTTTATAAGCAGGAAAGATGTACTATTGGTGGTAAGAAGTTTAGGATTCTGAAGTTCAGATCTATGATTGTAGATGCTGAAAAAGATGGAAGACCACATCCTGCTACAGAAGAAGATGATCGTATTACTAAAGTGGGTAAGATTATCAGAGCCTGCAGAATTGATGAATTACCACAGTTATTCAATATCTTAAAAGGGGATATGAGTATTGTGGGACCTAGACCTGAAAGAGTAGAACATGTAGAACGTTATACAGATATGATTCCTGAATTCACTTTCAGAGAAAAGATGAAGGGTGGATTGACAGGATATGCTCAGGTGTATGGCAAGTACAATACTACAGCTTTAGATAAGTTAAAGCTGGACCTGATTTATATCACAAACTATTCTTTACTGTTAGATGTACAGATTATCTTTGAGACAGTAAAGATACTCTTCCAGAAGGAAAGTACTGAAGGGTTCAGTGAAGCTCAGGAACAGGATATGCGTCATTTCAATGAAGAACATGAGGATAAGGAATCATGATTACCGCATCTGTTGTGCTATATCATAGTAATCCTGAAGATGTTTGGAAGGTGATAGAAAGCTATGCACCTTCTTTTGAACGTTTACTATTTTTGATAGATAACGGGGAAGAAAAGACAGATGCTTATACTACTATTCCAAATGTGAACTATATATTCAGAGGTAAGAATGATGGGTATGGAGCAGGGCATAATATTGCTATAAAGAAAGCAATTGAAATGCATAGTGAATATCATATTGTTTTAAATCCTGATCTGATTTTTGAACCATCAATTCTGGATGAATTAAAGATGTATGCAGATACGCATGAAGATGTAGTTTATATGTTACCAAAGGTTGTTTATCCTGATGGAGAACTACAGTATTTATGTAAGCTATTACCAACACCTGCTGATTTAATATTCAGAAGATTCCTGCCTTCTTCATTAGTAAAGAAAAATAATGATAGATATTGTTTGAAAATGTCTGGATATGATAAGATTATGAATCCTCCATGTTTATCAGGGTGTTTTATGTTTATGCGCACAAAAACATTAGAAGAATATGCTTTATTGTTTGATGAAAGATATTTTATGTACTGCGAAGATTTTGATTTGATGCGCCGATTACATAAAGTAGGAAAAACTGTATTTTATCCACATGTACAGATTATCCATAATCATGGTCATGAATCATATAAAAATAAGAAAATGTTAATGGTGCATATTTCTTCTGCATTAAAGTACTTTAATAAATGGGGCTGGTTTAAAGATGATGAAAGAAAGCAAATGAATCAGCAGATTTTGAAAGAGCTGGGTGAAAAACAATGATTTCTGTATGTATAGCCTCTTATAATGGAGAAAAGTATATTCGTGAACAATTGGAATCTATTTTAGCTCAGTTAGAAAATGAAGATGAAGTTATTGTATCTGACGATGGCTCGACGGACACTACCCTGAAAATCATTTCTGATATACAAGACTCCCGAATTAAAGTCATAAATAATGAGCTTGAACACGGATACACAAAGAATTTTGAAAATGCATTAAATTATTGCAAGGGAGAGTATATTTTTCTTGCGGATCAGGATGATGTGTGGTGCCCTGATAAGGTGAAAAAATGTATACAGGCGTTACAGAGTAAACCATTTGTTGTTCATGATGCCATTATGGTGAATTCTGATTTAGAAGTTTTTGATACTTCTCAATTTAAAAGATACAACGTGAAACCTGGATTTATCCATACGTTTATAAGAAACAGATACAATGGTTGCTGTATGGCATTTACCAGAGACTTCTTGGAGAATGCTTTACCATTCCCAAAAAATCAGCACTTATGCAGGCAGGATTACTGGTTACCATATCTTGCAGAATTCCATCATGACTCTATTACTTTGTTTGAAGGACTTATCTGGTATAGAAGACATGAAGGAACTACGCTGAATGCAGGAGAAAAGAGCTCCAGATCGTTCTATGAGAAAGTTGTTTCAAGATTTTATGTCTTATTTGAAGTTTTGAAAAGGAAGTATACTGTATGCCCAAAAGAAAACGTAAACTAAGTAAAACCGGTAAGATATTTCTGGATATTCTGTTAGTTATCTGTCTTTGTGTAGCTGGATATTCCGGATGGAAAATCTACAGTACCTTACATGAGTATAAAACTGAAGAAAATGGGTATAAAGATTTATCCAGACAAGTAGTCAGTACCAGTACTCCTGTTTCAGAAAGTGAAGAAGTTGTGCCATCTGTCTCTATAGATTGGAATGCTTTACAGAGTAAGAACAGTGATATAGCAGGATGGATCAGACAGGATAATACAGTGATTGATTTTCCTGTAGTGTATGGCAGTGATAATGAATATTATCTAAGACATACATTAGAAGGAGAATACAGCTTATTTGGTACGTTATTTGTAGATTATCGAAATCAGAGAAACTTTACAGATAAAGTGACAGTAATTTACGGACATCATTTTTCTGAATTTGGAGATACCATGTTTACTTCTTTGGAAAAGTACAGTGATCCGTCTTATTATGATGAACATAAACAGCTGGAACTTTATACACCAGAGGGTAATTATGTACTGTATCCAATTGCAGGAAGTGTTAAAGAAGGTACAGATAATTACATTCGTACTGCTTTTGAAAGTGATGAAGATTTCTATAATTACTGTAAGAGTACATTCTTACAGTCTTCTACATTCACAAGTGAACAGACACTGGAATCTGGTGACAGATGTGTACTGTTATCTACATGTACAGATCTTGTGAAAGATGGCAGGTATGCACTGTTGTGCAAATTGACTCCAATAGAAAATTAAAATTTGTGCAAACGGTTCCATTATTTGATAAAATATCTCTGAATCTAAAAGGAGATAAATATTCATGCTAGTAAATGTCAACAGTGCTTTAAAGAGAGATGA
>CAKVLT010000069.1 GCA_934757945.1 uncultured Bulleidia sp.
CCCAATGTCTTAAACTTCATTGTCTCTCCTTTCCTCAGTGAATAAAAGCCGTCATAAGGACCGCCAGCACCGCTGCTATACCTGCCATACCCACCGTGCCGAAAAGCCACTTTTTCTGCTTGTCTTTTGCGGTGATGTAGGGCTTCAAATCTTCTGTTCCGGGAATCGTCCATACCTTCGTATGCCCCACCCAGTAATCATCGATCAAAAAGCGGTCAATGAGATTCATCACGGATAATATGACCAGCAGCTGCCAAAAGCCCTGAACGAAGCCCTTTGCGCCGTTGAGCGCATAGACACAGACCAGCACATAGGTGATGTAGCCGGGAACACAGACAGCTTTGAAAATCAAAGCGTTCCGCTTTATTTTTTTGTGTGTTGTAAGCACTAGCTTTACGCACCTATCTTGAACTTCAGGGCTGTAAAAATGCACCATCCCCACCGCACCCTTGCGGATACCGATGGCGCAAACCAGCACCAGCAGAACCCCCAGCCCAAAGCCTTCCAAAATCGTTTGTAAAATCATTTCTGTTTCTCCTCATTCTGCTTTCCGGCAGTTAAACCATGCCATACTTTTCACAGTTCCCAGTGTTACGGCAGCGTATCTTCTCTCTAGCCTGTTTTTTAAGTCGGATACCGTCTCATAAGGCGGCGTGAAAAATCCCGACTTTTCATAAATGTGCCGGACAAACCAGTCCGTCCGTTTGTGCTCGCCTTTTACATAAAAGCAGCCGCAGAAGGTTCCACCGGGCTTCAAAACCCGAAACACCTCACAGTAAGCGGCCTCCTTGTCTGGGAATGCGTGAAAGCCGTTCAGCGACAAAACAATGTCAAAGGTATCGTCCTCATAGGGAAGCGCACCTACATCGCCCTGCTGAAAGGTTACGTTGTTCAGCTTCAGTTGTTTCGCCTTTTCCTGTGCCTGACCCATCATATCCGCCGAGTAATCAAGACAAGTGATGTCTGCCTCCGGGATGGTCTGATAAACTGGCATGGTAAGAATGCCTGTTCCCACCGGCACCTCCAGCAGCCTGCCAGAGAAATGCTCCGGAATACCGGACAGTGCCTTTTCCAGATAGACATCGTTTTCCGCCTTGTTCATATCCCACACCAAACGGCATACCGCCTTTCCGCTTAAGGTCGAGCAGGTGATCATACCGTCATAAAAATTGTTGCCGCCTGTCAGCCGATAGGCACTGCGAATAGCTTCTTTTCGTTCCATAGTTTCTCTCCGTGCTTCAGTCTTCACATGACCGTTTCCGGTCTTATTTCTGTGCTGTGATGCACAGCCAGTTTTTCTTTTTGTGTATCTTCACCTCGTGAAAGCCTGCCTGCTCCAAATACGCCTTTAATTCAATGTCCTTGTAGATGGTCATGCCACCGATGATTTTCGTCCACTTTTCATCCTTGTTCGTGTCACCGTTGCTTTCATTGCAGATGAGAAATGTCCCACCAGGCTTAAGCACCCGATAGACCTCATGGAAACACTGCGGCAGCTCAGGCCAGAAATAGACGGTTTCAAAGGCCGTGACCACATCGAACCAGTTGTCTGCGAAGATCATATCCGCCACGCTGCCTTGCAGAACGGTGCAGCGCCCCTCCGCGATTGCAGTCTCATTGACCTTTTTTGAGCTATCCACGCTGACGAGCGAATAGTCGATGCCTTTCACGATACCCTGCGGGTATTTTTTCAGAAGTCTCTTGATGTTTGCACCGCCGCCGCAGCCACAGTCCAACACCCTAGCATCTGGCGGAACATTCAGAAATTGAAGTCCCCATCGGGATACGGCGCTATGACCAACGTTCATCATGGCGACCATGAGCTTCCCGCCAAAGCCAACAGGCTTGCGGGTATTTTCAAAGAATGACATATCACACCTCCAATTTCACACATTCGGCATAAGTCAACGGGAAAGATGCTTTCAGCAAGACGCTTTTTTGCACTGTCCAGCCGTTTTGCCGCAGGAAGCGCAGGTATTCCCCGCTTGTCCACTTGCTGTAGAGAGGGAAGCCCGCCAGCTTCATAAAAAATGCCCTGACCTTGCCGGAAAAAGAGTTTCCCGCATGGGTAAATGTGGGTGCGATGAGCACGCCATCGTCCTTCAACACCCGCTTGATTTCTTGCAGGGCGTTCTCCGGCTGCGGCACGATGTGCAGCGCATTGGACACAATCACCACCTCGAAGGACTTATCCGCATAGGGCAGGTGAAACATATCCTGCACGGAAAAATGCAACTTTGCAGATGGATTGTCCCGCGTTGCCTCGGCAATCATCTTTGCAGAGGTATCCGTCGCCTCGATGTGTGCCGCTGCGTTCACAATGTGTTTTGCAACCAACCCCGTGCCGGTCGCCAGCTCCAGCACTGTCTTGTGCCGTACAATTGGCCGGATCAGTTCATACATCTTGTCATACGCTGCCCGATCCCTTCGCAGAAAGCGGTTGTACCGACCGGCGTTTTTATCCCAAAAGTCCTTGTGTTTCTGCATCGCTATCATACCTTTCAAAGTTAGATCTGTCTAACTAATACATTCAACTGTACAGTTAGCTTTCGCTAACCATTTTATTTCAGAAAAACCGCATCTAAGCGGCATTTCGCTTATTCAAATAACTCCCTGCAAGCGCCGCACACCAGCGTTTCCAGTACCTGGGGGTACAGTTCTCCAATCTGTTCCTTGTGGGAAACAGTCAAGATCAGTCCCCGCACCGTGGCGGCAGCCAAAGAGATGCCACGATTCGGCACAAGGTCATATTTCTCCAACAGCAAACGGATGTGCGTCTCGTCGTCGTGGTAATGAACATTTTTAACGTCATCCGGCAGCCTCTGCAAAAGCAGCTTTGCATCGTTTTCAATGAAAACCATGTCGCCGGTATCAGACAGTCGCCGGCAGACGGCAAGAACCGCCTTTGCCGCGCGCTCCGGCGGCGGTAAGCTGTCAGCTTCGCTCAGTGCATGGTCAGCCACTCCGTAAAGCTCGGAGTGAATGTTCTCCAAAACCGCGAAGAAAAGCATTTCCTTGGATTCGTAGAATTTATAGAACGAGCCCTTCGCAATGCCGACCGCCTTCGTCAGCTGATCCACGGAGGTTTTCTTCATCCCCAGCGTAACAGCGCAATGTCTCGTTTCCTTCAGCAACGCCTTGCGGAGCTGTTCGGTCTCATAATCGGTAAAAGCCAAGCTCGCACCCCTCCTTTTTAAATATGACCATTTCAGTTTATTTGGTCATATTGTAACGTTCTTCTTTCAGTTTTGCAAGAGGTGCGAAAAAACTCGCTGATCCATTTGTCTCCTATTGCACGAAATGGTTGATTTCCACACGGATAAGCAGATGAGATCCATCATCAAACAATCTAAAGACAGCAAAAAATTACGATAATCACCTGCATAGAAAAAATTGCAATATATCCTTTAATCATGGGATATATTGCAATTTTATTTTTGCTCAACTGTGAAAGTCGAAAGATTATCAAGATGACGAATGTGCGATTTGGCTTTTGATATGAAGAAAGACAGCGAAAAAGCATTTCTGCCTTCTACGCTGTCTTTTGCCTTTGCAACGCTCATAAAGTTTACTCTGATATATTTTTCAAATTACTTCCTTATGTGGTGTTAGCTTTTTTGCAGTCTTCTGTAAATATTAGTCTAAATCTTCTCCGTTAGATTCACAGACTTTCTTATACCAGTAGAAAGAATCCTTTCTTTCTCTGTGCATGTCACCATTACCATCGTTATCACGGTCTACATACACAAAGCCATAACGCTTCTTCATTTCACCAGTAGAAGCAGACACAAGGTCTGTACAACCCCACATAGTGTAACCCATCAGATCTACACCATCTTCTACAGCCTGTTCCATGGCTTTGATGTGATCTCTGAGATAGTTGATACGGTAATCATCATGGAATTTACCATCTTCACTTCTTTCATCATTGGCACCTAAACCGTTTTCTACAATCATTAATGGCACTTCATAACGGCCATAGACTTCATTCAGATAAATGCGTAATCCTTCAGGGTCAATCTGCCATCCCCAGTCACTTGCCTGTAAGTATGGGTTCTTGATACCTGTAAACATATTACCTGCAGCCTTTAATGCTTCAGGATCTACACTTGCACAGCTGGACATATAGTAAGAGAAGGAATAGAAGTCTACTGTACCCTTCTTCAGGATATCTTCATCTCCTTCTTCCATCTTCACAACAACGTTGTTATCCTTGAAGAAACGTTTTGCATAGTAAGGATAATGACCTCTTACCTGAACATCTCCACAGAACCAGTTGGACATGTTCATCTTATTCTGTGCATCTTTGACATCCAGTGGATTACATGTGAACGGATATGTCATACTTCCGGCAATCATACAGCCAATCTTGTTTTCAGGATTGATTTCATGCCCTGCCTGTACAGCCAGGGCACTTGCGACAAACTGATGATGTAAAGCTGTGAATCTTTCACTTTTTTCTTCATCTGTTTCATTCATCTTAAACATAGGTTTATGATCATCACCCTGCATACCTAAAGACATGATACGTCCAAAAGAATTGGCACCGATGTTAATTTCATTGAATGTCAGCCAGAGAGTAACTTCATCTTTGAATTCTGTAAATAATGTCTTTGCATATCTTACATAACAGTCAATGACTTCTCTTCCTGCCCATCCATTGTATTTTTCACTTAATCCCCAAGGTAATTCATAGTGGGAAATAGTGACTAATGGTTCAATGTTGTACTTCTTACATTCTGCAAATACGTTGTGATAGAAATCCAGACCTTTCTGGTTTGGTGTTTCTTCCATACCTGTAGGATAAATTCTGGCCCAGTTGATGGACATACGGTAACACTTGAAACCCATTTCACCGTATAAAGCAATATCTTCCTTGTAATGATGATAGAAGTCTGTTGCTTCATGGGAAGGATAGTAAATAGTTTCATCTATTTCCTTATCCCACAAACGAGGTGTACTGACTGTACCGCCTCTGATATGGTCTGGTACAGAAGCACCTTTTCCGTCTTCTAACCATCCACCTTCAAACTGATTGGCAGCTGTTGCGCCACCCCATAAAAATCCCTTAGGAAATCCCATACGCTTTTTCTCCTTTTTCTCTGTATGTACCTGTTGGTAATTGTTCTATTGTAAATGTATCGTCTGTATAGTCCACAATACTGACACTGCAGTTTTCAAGATGCATATCCCTAAAAGACAAAGTACCTTTACTGACAGTCATCAACACCCCTGCAATCACAGCACCATGTGCCACAATCAGCACATTCCCTGTATGATTCTTTGCAATATCTTTTAAAGCATGCAGAAATCTTTCACTTGCCTGTTCTACAGTTTCTCCACCATACTCTGTAAATCCTTTCTTCATCAACGGAAAGAATTCTCCATGCGTAAGTCTTTCTCCCTCAAGTGTTCCAAAATGTACTTCCTTGAGATCTTTTCTTGGAGACACCTGTATATGTCTGCCTGCCACAATAAGATCAGCAGTATCCCATGCTCTTTCAGAAATGGAGCAGGCGGCATAGGTAAAAGGAACATCTTTTAACCCATATGCCACATTACGTGCCTGCTGTATCCCCTGTTCTGTCAAAGGGGAATCACACCATCCCTGTATGATACCTTTCTGATTAAACAATGTCTGACCATGACGAACAATGTAAAACTTCACTTAGTCCAGATCCTTTCCATTGCTCTTGCAGACTTTCTGATACCAGTAGAAAGAATCTTTTCTGATTCTCTTCATATCTTTCAAGTTAAATTCATCACGGTCTACATAGATAAATCCATATCTCTTTGTAATACCCTGATGTGTGGAAATCAGATCAAATGCGGACCATGGAGAATATCCAAACAGTTCAACACCATCTGTGATAGCTTCTCTGCAAGCCTGAATATGTCTTCTGAGATAATCAATACGGTAATCATCATGTACCTTGCCATCTTCTGTCAAAGTATCTGGTACACCACATCCGTTTTCAGTGATAATGAGTGGTAAATGATATCTTTCCCATAACTGTCTTAATGTGACACGTAATCCTACAGGGTCAATGCCCATACCATAGGAAGTGGATTCCTGCAGAGGATTCTTTACCGCCATGCAAAGACCTGGATATGTCATAAGACCTGTCATAAAGTCTTTCTCTTCCATTGCTTTAGCAAGTGCTTTTTCTCCTTCTTCTCTGGAGACATACTTCACACATCCTGCACCATAGTAGTTAAAGGCAATAAAATCCGGATGTCCGTTCTTTAAGATATCCATATCTCCATCAAGAATCTCAGGAGCTACGCCTCTGTCTTTAAACCACTGCATTAAAGCTTCAGGATATGTTCCAAAACATGCAGGATCCAGGAATAAACGATTACGCAACTGATCAAAATCCATTGCTGCAAGGTTGTCTTCAGGAGAAGAAGTTGCAGGATAGATAGCTGTAATATTTGGCGCCGGTCCGATTTTCGCAGAACACATCTTGTGGCATTCCACCATTACCAAAGACTGTGCCAGCAACATATGATGATTTGCCTGCCAGATAGTCTTTTCATCTTTATAATCACGATGTCCCTGATAGAGAACCATCATGTTCTGTTCATTAATCGTTAAGAAGTATTTTACTTTTTCACCAAATTCTGCAAAACATACTCTGCAGTATTTCAGGAAGGCATCAATACACTGTCTGTCTGCCCATCCACCATAACGATCCTGCAGGCACTGAGGAAGATCAAAATGATACAGAGTAACTACAGGTTCAATACCATACTTATGACATTCATCAATAACATCATGATAATGTCTGACTGCTACTGCATTGACTTCACCATCTCCTGTAGGAATGATACGAGGCCATGCAATAGAAAATCTGAATTCTGTAAATCCCATTTCTGCCATTAAGGCAATATCTTCTTTATAACGATGATAATGATCAATCGCTACTTTAAAATCTGTAGTACCTTCTGGAACTGGTGCAGTATCAGATACGGATGGAGATTTTCCATCTTCATCCCATGCCCCTTCACACTGATAGGCACTGGAAGAGCCACCCCATAAAAAACCTTCAGGGAATTCTTTTAATGTTGAATAATCCATATATTATCTCCTTTTAATCTATTTTAGATTATAAGCGCTTACTTGCGGAATTTCATTCCAATAATCCATACTTTCTCAAAGCTTTATATATACCGTCATTCTCTATGTCATCTGTAATGTAATCAGCATATTGTTTTAACTCATCACAGGCATTGCCCATGGCAATACCCACATGTGTACTTTGTAATAATGAAAGATCATTCATAGAATCTCCAAAGCCATACGTCATTCCTTTTGGATCGTTATACATATCCAGCACTGCCTGTACACCACTGCCTTTGGTAATACCTGCTTTCGTCACTTCTCCACTTGTACCGCCATCTCTTCCATAAGAAGCACTCGTACTGATATATTGCATGGAAGGATCCAGATGTTCCATAAATGTTTTTTCATCTTCTTCAGAAGTAAACATCACATCAAACTCCAGTACCGGTTCCTCCTGATATTCACGGATATCATATAAAGGCACATCATACATATAATATCTGCCATCTTTTTGTACAACCCAGCCCGCACCTTCTTCAATGTTGTCCAAAGGCATATAGATTTTATCCAGCGTGCTTAACATCACATACCCATGTAAGGTATTGGCAATATAGTCTAATGTAGTATGCAGTACAGAAGTGTCCACACTGTTGAGCTTTACAGGATGCCCCTCTACCATCACACCGCCTCCATCAGAGAAGATAATGCCATCAAAAAGATTGCTGTTTAGTAAATACTTACACCCGGCAAGACCTCTTCCACTGCATAAGAACACCTTATGTCCAGCTTTTTTAGCCTGCATTAAAGCCTGTTTATTGGAATCAGAAATATCCCATTCCTTCGGACTGTTAACAAGAGTTCCATCCACATCAAAAAACAGATACCTCATACAAGATTAAAATGCTCCATAGCTTTGGCAATACCATCATTATCAATCGTATCTGTGATATAATCACTGATTTTCTTCACTTCATCAAAGGCATTTCCCATGGCAATACCCACGTTACACATTTGTAACATTTCCAGATCATTACTGCTGTCTCCAAAGCCATAGGTATCCTCCATGGAGGCGTTATAAAACTTCATTACTTCCTGAATAGCAGTGCCTTTATTTACACCTTTTCTGGTTATCTCTCCAGATCGTTTCCCCAGTTCAATATGGTATCCTGCAGTACTTGCCAGCTGCAGATCTTCCGGCATATGTTTTTCGAAATCCGCCATGATTTCTTCTGTATCAAATCCAATATCTATTTTTAATATCGGTTCATATCGAAATTCAGTAAATGGATATGCGCCAAAACATTTCATCTTTTCCTCTGCACTTGCAAAACGTTCATCCTGAAAAGAATGACTCTTAAAGAAATCCATTTCCTTTTTATTTTTAAACAATTTATAGTCAGACATCAGAGAATATCTTCCGTCTCTTTCTTCTGCAATAAATACAGTTCTGGAACAGATATCATGAGGAATCTCTCTTTGTAACACAATCTTTCCATCTATATAGATACCACCACCATTACAGTAGATAATGCCATCTACTTCCAGATCTTCTAAAGAAAACAAAGAACCTAAATGTCTTCCTGTGGAAATAAACACCTTGTTTCCTTTCTTTCTTGTCTTTTCAATCGCTTCCTTAGCAGAAGGGATTAACCCTTTTTCATGAGAAACCAATGTCCCGTCAATGTCAAAAAATAAATACTTCATACTCACCTCTTGTAAGTATTATATAGGACAAATCGAAAGTTCCTGTGAAATAGGAATAAAGTTCCACAACAACCAAAAAAGGAGCCGAAGCTCCTTCTTTGGTTTCCAGGCACTATGGGGGGGTACCTGAAAAATTCTTAATCTTGGGAGATTATGAATAACATCAGATTTTCATCTGACATGTATTATAATACCTTCTTTCAGGAAAAAATCCAGTCCTATTTTTTAACATTTGTAACAAAATACTGAAATTGTCTATTTTGTGCATTTTATCATATCTTGTACATTTAGTCTTGTTTTAGTTTTCCGGAAAAAGACACAGTATTTTCATTCTCAAGCCACTTTTTCTCCGTCAATAAACACGTTTAGAATCTTTGTCTGCACTTCAAATGGATCACCATCGCAGATGACAATATCCGCATCTTTACCTGTTTCCAGTGTACCAACTCTGTCTTCAATACCAATATGCTTTGCAGGGTTAATGGTAATGGCTTTTAAAGCTTCATATGGATCCATGCCAGCCTTTACTGCAAGACTTGCACATAATGGTAAATACTGCTGAGGAATTACCGGAGCGTCTGTAATGATGGATACCATGCATCCTGATTCAGATAATACAGCAGGTGTTGTCCAGGACTTGTTCTGTAATTCAAACTTGGACGCATGTGTTAATGTTGGGCCTACTGCCATAGGGTACTGAGTATTCTTTGCAAGAATATCTGCAATCAGATGACCTTCTGTTACATGTTCCAAAGTCAGTTTCACATCAAATTCCTTAGCTAAACGAATAGCTGTCAAAATATCATTTGCCTGATGTGCATGAATCTTCATCGGAATCTTCTTTTCCATTACAGGAATCATCGCTTCACACTTCTGGTTGTATGCAGGCATCTTTAAAGGATCTCCATCCGCTGCCTTCTTGCGTGCCATATAGTCCTTCGTCTGATTCATCATATTACGAACTACCGCAGCTGTAGACATACGTGCGTAGTTACCTTTGTCTTTATAGCAACGTTTAGGATTTTCACCTAATGCACCTTTCATGGCAACAGGATCTTTGACAATCATATCGTCCACACATTTACCATGTGTTTTTACTGCAATCCATGTACCACCAATCGCATTGGAGCTTCCCTGTCCTGTAGCTACACAGGTAACACCACCCTCAGCAGCCATCTTTACGCTGGGATCCAATGGGTTAAAGCTGTCAATAGCTCTCATCTGTGGTGTACAGATATCTCCCATCTCATTGTAGTCCTGACCTTCAAAGCCAATACCATACCCATCTAATCCAAGATGAGAATGGGCATCTACAAAACCCGGATATACATGTAATCCTGTAGCATCTACCACATCCTCATCCTGCAGATCTTTTCCAATGGCTGTGATTTTACCATTTTCAAATTGAATGTCTGCCACATAAGGTTCCTTATGCACTACATCGTGAATTATACCGTTTTTAATTACTGTCATTTTCCAATCCTCCAAACTTAGTAAGCTCTATTATACCTTCCTGTGTACATTTAAGCGCCTGGAATACCTCTGCAATGTCGAAATTCTTCAGTTTTTTAATTTGTTTTTTACATATTTTCATTCAAGAATAAAAGATGAAGAATTTTACTTCTCCATCTTATATACATATCTTAGTGATTCTGTTCAATCTTGGAACTATTGGCAGCTTCCATTGTTGCCTTACCTGTTTCATTAAGTTCCTTTGTATCTTCAGTTACTGTATATCCTGCATTTTCAGCAGCTGCAGCACATGCAAGTCTTCCGGAAGTTAAGGAGAAGCCTAAACCTACACCTTCAGCATCCTGATAAGCTGCATGGGAAATGCCGGATACGTTATTACCTGTCGCATATAAGCCATTGATCACTGTGAATTCAGGTGTTAATACCTGTAACTTTTCATTTTCTTTTGATTGAATTCTGTTTCAGGCATGCCAGCTACTTCCTTTCTGTGTATTGCCTTACATATTTTTCACCAGTTCATTTGATCAAAGTTTCATTTTCTTTTTGATAAAAAGTATCGTCTCTTCACTCAACTCTGTACTTTTTTGAATGATTTCAAAAGGCAATCCAAGTTCCAGCATCCTACGGCATGTTTCTTCTGCATTTTGTTTCTGGCCTTGCTCAATT
>CAKVLT010000070.1 GCA_934757945.1 uncultured Bulleidia sp.
TGACATTGTATTCTACAGTGTCAGAAGAATTTAAACTTTTATGGTTCATAATTAAAACCTCCTACACTATATGTATTGTCAAAAAAGAAGTAATCTTCTCCGCCAATTTTATAAAAATCCAGAAAAATAATTCAAAGAACAAGGTAAATACTCTCCCTACAAAAAAACCTGTAAAGTATACTCTACAGGCGCAGTCCTTTAATATCCTTAATACGTGACAAAATGATATTACAGCTGCAGGAAGTCACACCGGGCAGCGTATCTATAACTGTGTGCAGAAAATTCTCCATTTCCTCAGAAGAA
Source organism: uncultured Bulleidia sp. (assembly GCA_934757945.1). GTDB lineage: Bacteria > Bacillota_I > Bacilli_A > Erysipelotrichales > Erysipelotrichaceae > Bulleidia. The sequence continues at coordinate 304 of CAKVLT010000070.1, forward strand.
GAGGCCACTGCATGCACATGCAGTTTATCTTTTCCTGTTACACGATAAATCTGTGTGACTATATCCTGCACGTGCAATATATCCGTAACCTTTGAAAGAGAATCTGGTGTAGTCTCAATTTCAAAATAGCAGGATACTGCACCACTGATCCTCTGAGGATTGATAACGGTTGTATATTCTTCAATAATACCTTTCTGTTCCAGTGCCTGTATTCTGGCTTTCACTGCCACTCTTGAAATACCTGTTTTCTCTCCGATATCCGAATAGGAAATACGTGCATTTTCCACCAGTAACTGTACAATTTTCTGATCCAGCACATCCAGTCCATCTAAATACATACTATTTCCTCCGTCATCGTGATTTTTGTTTATGATAGCATCACCCTTTCATAAAGTAAACGGCGTATTGACATCAGTCATGTCTGGAACTACAATACTTACAAAATGTAATTTATAACTTACGATTCGGAGGTATTCTATGCATCAAGACTTAACCAGGGGTCCTGTTGTCAAATCCATGCTGGTATTTGCCATCCCTATGATTTTAGGAGATCTGCTTCAGCAGTGCTATAACATTGCCGATACTTTGATTATCGGACAGTATCTGGGCAAGAAAGCTCTTGCTGCTGTGGGATCTTCCTTTACCCTCATGACCTTTCTGACGTCTATTCTGTTGGGACTATGCATGGGAAGCGGAGCTTTATTTTCCATGCGTTTTGGTCAGAAGGATGAGAAAGCTCTGCGTGAAAATCTATGTGCTTCTTTCTTCTTCATTGTCTTAATCACAATTCTCTTAACTGTTCTTTCATTTATGACTTTGAACAGCCTGCAATCTTTTCTGAAGGTCCCTTTTGAAGTCTGGAAGGACATGAAAGGGTATCTTACAGTGATTTTTGCGGGGATACCTGCTGTGTTTCTGTATAACTACTTTGCATCGTATTTACGTGCAATTGGTAATTCTGTTATTCCTCTTATGTTTCTGGCTGTTTCTGCTGTGATAAATATTGCTCTGGATCTCTTTTTTGTCATTAGTTTACAACGAGGTGTTTCTGGTGCTGCAGAAGCTACTGTTATCTCTCAGTATCTTTCCGGTATCGGTATTGCCATCTACACACTGATGTTCTATAGAGATGTACGGTCAATGTACAACATTTCATACCTGAAAAAAGAACGTATTCAGGAGATTGTTTCATATTCCCTTCTGACCTGTATTCAACAATCTATTATGAATCTGGGCATTCTGATGGTGCAGGGACTGGTCAACAGCTTTGGAACAGTTATCATGGCAGCCTTTGCTGCAGCTGTAAAAATTGATGCCTTTGCCTATATGCCTGTACAGGATTTTGGAAATGCTTTTTCGACTTTCATCGCGCAAAACTATGGTGCAAAAAAACATGCAAGAATACGTTCTGGTTTAAAATACGCCATCTACATCTCCATGGCTTTCTGCCTGGGTATATCTGTTCTTGTCTGTCTTTTTGCAAAGCAGCTTATGTCTATCTTTATAGATGCCAAAGAACCAGAAATCATTATGCAGGGAGTACAGTATCTGCACATTGAAGGAGCATTCTATTGTGGTATTGGCTGTCTGTTTTTACTCTACGGTCTGTACCGTGCACTTGGAAAACCAGGTATGAGCGTTGTTCTGACAATCATTTCCCTTGGTACCCGTGTAGTACTTGCCTATCTTCTTTCTGGTGTTCCTTCTTTTGGAGTTACTGGTATCTGGTGGGCCGTCCCGATTGGATGGGGTTTAGCTGACTTAGTGGGATTACTATATTATTTTGCAAAAAAACAGACCCTGCTTGCCTGAGCCAAAAAAGTAACACCTTTTTTCGAGGTGCTACTTCAGTCTTTCTACAATTTCGTCAAGTGTGACAGGTCCCTGTCTTAGAACCTTCAGCTCTTCTTTAGTACAGTCAATAATGGTGGAAGCCTGGCCAAAAGAGACATTTCCTTCCAGCATCCCTGATAATAACGGACATTGTGCTTCAATTTCATCCAGATTTGTACATTCCGGGCAACCAGACTGATTGGCACTGGTCATAAATAACGGTGCACCGATTGTCTGAATCAGCTGTCGTAATACTTCAGAAGTAGCTAAGCGTACAGCCAGTGTATCCATTCCACCATTTACATACTCAGGTACACTTTCTTTTTTCTTCAATATCAAAGTCAATGGTCCCGGCATAAATTCCTGCAGGATCTTTCTTTCTCGATCTGTCACTTCTGCTATTTCTTCAACCTGTTTGCTGTCAGAGCACATGATTGGAAAAGCTTTAGTGACAGGTCTGTTTTTCACTTTTCTAAGATTTTCCTGTGCAACCTGGCTTGTGGCAATGGCACATACTCCATACACAGTATCTGTAGGTACAGAAATGACGCCATTGTCTTTCAGCACTTCTGCCATTTTCTGAATTTCATTTTCTTTAAATCTTCTCATATAAACATTGTCAGTACCATACTCACTATCAGAAACCCGATAAAGAATAAGATACAGCCTTTCTTAAACTGCTTGGACATAGTCTCAGTGTTTCTTTATTACCGTTCCATCATTTTTATAGATGGAGTTTTCTGCAATCACACCACGCACACAGCTTGTAGGATATACATTGCAGTTTCTTCCAATTACTGTTCCTGGATTCAGCACAGAATTACAGCCTACTTCTACATGGTCACCAAGCATGGCACCAAATTTCTTTAATCCTGTTTCAATCTGTTCTTCTCCATTATGCACCACTACAAGTTTTTTATCCGACTTCACATTGGATGTAATGGAACCTGCACCCATATGAGAATAATATCCAAGAATAGAATCCCCTACATAGTTATAGTGTGGTGTCTGTACATGATCAAACAGAATGACATTCTTCAATTCACAGCTGTTACCAACAACACAATCCTCTCCGACAAGTGCACTGCCTCTGATAAAGGCACAGTGTCTTACTTCCGTTCTTGCGCCGATAATACATGGGGCACCAAGATACGCACTGTCAAATACCTTAGCTGTTTTATGAACCCACACCTGTGGAGAAACTTCATCATATTCTTCTTCAGGAAGGTTCTGTCCTAAAGAGATGATGAGATCTTTAATACCCGCAAGAGCAAGCCATGGATATTCGAATTGCTGTAAATAGTCTTTTGCCATTGTATGATCCAGATCATACATATCTTTAAGTGTAAACATTGATATTACCTCCCAATTACGCATACAAGTATACACCCAGAAAAAAAGTTCTGCATTAACAGAACTTTCAGCGATGTATTAACATATTTACTGCTTTATTACAGCAGGTAATTTCTGCAGTTTTACTAGGTCTGGATTCTTCTCCATCAAGAGTCCATATGACTTCTTCATCAAATTCAAAAGTAATGGAGCTGGCAGTCAGCTTGATAATATGCTTATCATCGGTATTACCGGATAACATCTTATTTAAAATCACATTCACATCCAGAAGATTGTTTGGTGCACTGATCAAAATCACTTCAAATTCTCCATCATCCAGGGCACTGTTACTGATCAGCTTAGATTGTACCCCTGCCACACTGCGGGTGTTACTGACAGCGCCGAAAATAAAGTCACCTTCATTAGTCACGCCATTACATGTGTATTTCACGTGCTGGCGATAACTGAGGCCTTCTGGAATATTGCCAATCACATTTAACACATAGGCACCATACCCAATGGCATTTTTCAGATCCTGCGGAGTATCATAGCTGACTTTGGTAAAAGCCCCAAAAGCAGCAACATAGTTAAAGTATTCCCCATTGATCTTACCAACATCATACGCAAATACCTTACCATCAGAGACAGCTCTGCATTTTTGCTTTAAGGAAAGATTCTTACCCTGATTCAGACTCTTAAAGAAATCATTGGTACTGCCTGTTGGAAAGTATCCGATCTTCTTGCGTAACCCCATATGCATGATGGTATTGATCAGATGATTCAACGTACCATCACCACCCACACAGGCAATGACATCATAGTTCTCTGCTTCGCTCATCAGGATATCTTCAGACACAAGGCCTTCTTTAGGTACAATAGGATACACTGTCACAAGACAGTTTCTTAAAGAAAGCTGTTTAACGATTTCAAACATTTCATTGACTGCACTATTGACACCACTTGTCTCATTAGCCAGTAATAATACCTTTTTCTTCTGCATACTTACATTGTAATTATTTTATACATTTTCACAATTCCTGAAAGACATTTCCATGCAAATGTTCAAAAAAAAGATGATTCGTGAGAATCACCTTCTTTTAAGACTTAGGCTTTGTTGTCAGAACCGTAAGCTTTAATCAGTTCTTTAGCAGTAGCTACGACAGCATCGCAACCTGGCTTCAGAAGTTTACGTGGGTCATATCCCTTACCTTCCTGATCTTTACCAGCTTCGATGTATTTACGTGTAGCTTCAGCAAATACTAACTGTAATTCTGTGTTGATGTTAACTTTGGAAACACCTAATGTTACAGCCTTGTGAACCTGTTCAAATGGAATACCGGAACCACCGTGTAATACAAGTGGCTTACCATTAACTGCTGTGTTGATTTCGTCTAATCTTTCGAAGTTCAGACCAGCCCAGTTTGCAGGGTATTTACCATGAATGTTACCGATACCTGCAGCTAAGAAGTCTACGCCTAAATCAGCGATTTCTTTACATTCAGCAGGGTTAGCTAATTCACCGTTAGATGTAACACCATCTTCAGTACCACCGATACCACCAACTTCACATTCTACAGAGATTCCCTTAGAATGAGCTAATGCGATGATTTCCTTGGACTTTTCGATGTTTTCGTTGATGTCATAATGAGAACCATCAAACATTACGGAAGTAAAACCAACTTCCATGCACTTTTTAGCACCTTCATATGTACCATGGTCTAAGTGAAGAGCTACAGGAACTGTGATACCCATAGAATCATGCAGATTTCTTACCATGTCAGCTACGACTTTGAATCCGCCCATGTACTTACCAGCACCTTCGGAGCACTGAATAATTACAGGAGACTTCATTTCTTCAGCTGCCTGTAAAATGCACTTTGTCCATTCAAGGTTATTTGTGTTAAATGCAGGAATTGCATAATGACCTTCATGTGCTTTGTTGATCATTTCTGTTGCAGAAACCATTACCATACTATTATCATCCTCCTAGTTTTGCTCTATTATTTTAGCTTCTTTTAAGCAAAATGAAAAGTATTTCAATACATTCTTTGTCCACTTGTATATATATCCATCTTCTTTCAAAAATATTTCAGATTCTTTTGGTACTATATTTCAATTGAGATTGCATTTGAACAATGCTAGTATTTTTTATAAACGGAGGTGCATTATGACTAACACAACTGAAATGCCAATGAATTATCATAAAATTCTTTATCTTATCGAAGGGTACTTTATCTTTAAGAATATCATGGATATTGTCACTTCTTTTATGACGCCATATTCCCTGTACAGAACCATCGATCAGATTTTCTATGTAATCTGCATCTTATTCTGTGCATTTGGTATATGGAAACATAACACCAAAAAAGGGGTGATTTCTTTTTTCCTGTTCCTGTCAGCAGATTTCAGTTTGGCTGTTCTTACATATATTGTATCCTCCACCTCTTCCAATCCTTTGCCTGATGCAGGTATGACATTGCTTTCCTTTTGTATTGTGACCGTTATCTGGTTTACTGCAAGTGTTGTATATTACAGAAAAAGATGGAGCCTGTTACAATGATTTCCCCTAAAGCATTACAGATGATAGAAGTGTTAAGTTCTTCTGAAGACTATATCTCACAGGACACCCTTTCCTATAAACTGTCAGTCAAGCCAAGAACCTTAAGAGAAATACTGCGTATCTACAAAGAAGAGATAGAAGCAGAGGGTGCCTGTGCTATTCTCTATAAAAATAATTACGGTTATCTTCTGGAAATACAGGACAAAGACATCTTTGCCAGGTATCTTGAAACCCAGAAAGACGAGTTGCGTAAAGAACAATGGAATAATCCTGTTACTGTAACTGAAAGGGCGGAATATATCATCCGTCATCTTTTATTAAGTTCCTCCCCCATGAAGAGTGATGACCTTTGTGAGATGCTGAATATCTCCAAAAGCACCATGGCACAGGTATTAAAACTTGTACGTTCCATCCTGGTAAAATACAGCCTCTCTTTGGAAGTAAAAGGAAAACAAGGATTGTATATTGATGGAGACAGAGATTGTTTTCAGAATATCTTTTCCGATTATTTCTTTTATCATGGTCAGACGCAAGATGAAGAGGTTGAGGAAAAGAAAGCCTGGATTCATGATCTTTTACTCTCCATTTCACAGAAACATGACTACTCCATGACTGATACAGGCATAGACAATCTTGTTATACACATCTTTATTACTCTCTATTTGTCCAATAAGTTACAGCCTTCCACCCACACCTCTTCTTTAAATGCCTCCAAATATCCACTGGAGTTTCAAATAGCCAGAGAAATCCAGCATGAAATTGAAATCACCAAAGGATTGCACATACAAGATAACGACCTTGGATTTATTGCAGTCCATATGATAGGCAATCGCATTTTCACAGAAAAAGATGCCCATATTTTAAGTGCAGAAACCATCAATATTGTCAAAGACATCCTGTCCGGCATACGTAAAACCTACGATGTGGATCTGTTTAATGATTTAGAACTATTCACCATGTTATGTACACATATCGAACCTATGATTCAAAGAATACGGAATCATGTACGTATGAGAAACCCTATGTTATCTTCCATTCAGGAAGAAAATCCTTTAGGGTACGACATGGCGGTATTTGCTTCAAATATTCTTTCTTCTAAATTGCAGATGGACATTGACCATAATGAAATAGGCTATCTTGCCTTACACTTTCAATTAGCTTTGGAAAGAAGAAACACACCAAAGAAGAAAAATATACTCACTGTATGTGCAAGTGGTACAGGAACTTCTCAGCTTTTAAAATATAAACTTCAGAATCGTTTTGGTAACCAGATTGCCTCTCTTACTTCCATGAGTGCACATGAAGCTTTGCATTGTGATCTAAGTAAGTATGATCTGATTGTCTCTACGGTAAATCTTCCTGTCACTTCCATACCATGTATTGTGGTACACGCCTTATTAAATGAAGCAGACTGCTCTCTCATAGAGAAACACCTCAAAGTTTCTTTCCAGCAATCTTCTGCCATTAATTCCGCCTTTCAGGAAGATCTGTTTCTGGAAAATGTGGATATACAGAATCCAGAAGAACTTATCAGAAATATGTGTGCATTGCTGGCAGAATATGTAACTCTTCCAGACAATTTCATCACAAAAGTAATTGAAAGAGAACACATGGCCTCTACACATCTTGGAAATGGCATAGCTGTACCTCATCCTTCTACAGTGTTATTGGATACTTCTAAGATTGTCATTGCTCATGTATCAAAACCAATACATTGGTTTGATGATAAAGAAGTAGAATGGGTGTTTCTATTAGGTATGAAAAAAGGAGATGACCCAGAACAGGAAGCTTTGATTCGTGCTTTATATACATGCATCAGTGATATGCAATTTATGCGTGAACTGTCTCAGCACCCTGCTTTTTCAACTTTCCACAACCACATAACGTCTATATTACAGATTGAAGAGTCTTCTTCAGATAGTATTTTCCAATAGGTGACCCTATGAATGTATTAATTGTCTGTGCCAATGGCATGACCAGCAGTGCACTTACACAGAAAACAAGAATCACTTTAAAAGAGCAGGGATACGAAGATATCAAAGTAGGATCCTGTGGTATTCCACAGGTACAGAAATATGCCCCTATGTCAGATATCATTCTTTTAGCTCCTCAGATAGGTTATATACAAAAAGAAATCCAACAGACTGCCTATTGTAAATGTGTCGTATTACCATCCAATATTTATGGGGATACAGGAGGAGAAATCATTGTGAATATTCTTCTGGGAAAAGAAGAACATACTGTACCTCATAAAACAACTGTGCTACAGAAACTGGGAGCTTTCTTTTCCACCAATATTGTCTTTTCAACCATACAGGGAGCATTTCTGGAAATATTCCCTATTACTTTTACAGGCTCCCTGTTGTCACTGCTGATTTCCTTTCCGATATCTTTTCTTCAAAATACACCATTCTATTCCGTAGTTTCCACAGGATATGACATGACCTATGGTCTGCTTTCTCTGTATATTGTGCTGTTCATCTCCAAACAATATGCCGAACACAAAAAAGAATCCCCTGCAGGCATCATGATTTCCTCCGTTGTCTGTTTCTTTTTGTTAACAGAATCCATACAGAATAAAACTGTCAATCTGGAATACTTTGGTCCTAAAGGAATCTTTCTCGGAATCTTTACAGGACTATTTACAGGATGGTTATATATCAAAATCACTTCCACCTTCCAGAAAACTCTTGATGTGCAAAGTCTTAGAAAAGACATTCAGGACGCTTTATTATCTATTTTTCCAGTACTGGTTTGCTGTGTATTATCCATGCTGATTACTGTTACAATTCATGCAGTCTTACATACCTCCCTGCCAAAATATATCTATGCTTTACTGGAAAAATATCTTGATCCGGTTTTAGGCAAAAATATTTTTTCTTCACCATTAAGTATGTTTATCGGCTCTTTCTTATGGTTCTTTGGCATCCATGGCGGAAAGGTTGTTGGAACTATTACAGATCCCATGTTATATGCCTATTCTCTCACCAACCTGCAGGCGTATATGGCGCATGAACCACTTCCCTATGTCATCACTAAAGCCACTAATGGAATGTATATATTCGGAGGAGTAGGGTCCACCTTACCACTAGCTTTTCTGATGTGTTTCTTTGCCAAAAGTGAGAAAATCAGACAATTAGGTAAGATATCTCTTCCTATGGGCATCTTCTTCATCAATGAACCACTCATTTTTGGACTTCCGTATGTATTCAATCTCTCTTTAATTTTACCATTTCTGATGATTCCATTTAGCTCTGGAGTCTTGACTGTCATTGCCATGTACTTTCAATGGATTCCAAGATGTAACGGTATTGCCATACCATGGACCACCCCTCCGGTTATCAGTGGTTTTATAGAAGGCGGATGGAAACTGGCCTTATGGCAGGTATTTCTCCTTGTACTGCAAACCATTGCGTGGTATCCGGTTTTCAAAAAGCTGGATAAAAAAGAAAGCGCTTAACTTTCTGCCAGAATATTGGCAGAAATCCACATTCAATTCAAACAAAGAAACTGGTACGCTTTAAGTACAAAAGGTAAGGGGAATTACCGAAAGGAGAAATTCATGGAAAAATTCATGACCTGGATGGAAACCCACATGATGCCTGTTGCCGCAAAACTTGGCAATAACAAATATCTCAAAGCTATCAGCTCTGGATTTATTGCAGTTATGGCAGCTACCATTGTTGGTTCCATCTTTACATTGATTGGAAACCTTCCAATCACCGCCTGGACAAGCTGGCTTGCTGAAACCGGTTTAAACCAGTTGTTTGCACTGCCTGGTCAGTGTACAACAGACCTGATTGCTATTTACGCTGTATTCTTTATTGCTTACAGCCTTGCACAATCCTTTGCTGTGGATGGTGCAGGTGCAGGATTATCCTGCCTTGTGTCCTTCTTCATTATCACTGGAAGAACTGCTTACTATGCAGCAGCTGCTACAGATGCCGCTACTGTCTCTGCCATGGCAACTACATATCTTGGAGCTAAAGGATTATTCTCAGCTATGATTATTGCACTTGTCGGTGCACGTATTTATGTATCAGTAGTGAAAAAGGGTTGGGTTATCAAACTTCCTGACTCCGTTCCACCAAACGTAGCTAACTCCTTCTCTTCCTTGATTCCTGCAGGAATCGTTATCATCCTGTTCGTTGTTGTAAGATTCTTATGCACATTGACACCTTACGGTGATCTGCACACAATGATCTTCACTATCATTCAGTCTAACCTGATGCGTTTCATTGGTAATAACGTATGGTCATGGCTGTTCTTCAATGTAGTGACAAATCTGTTATGGTTCTTTGGTTTGCACGGTGGAAATATTGTAGGTTCCATTACCAACCCTATCTATACACCACTTTCTCTGGAAAACCTCGCTGCTTTCCAGGCTGGTGAAAAGACCATGCCTTACATCATCACTGGTGCTTTTGGAAAGAGCTTTACATTCGGTGGTGTAGGTTCCATGTTTGGCTTAGCTATCCTGATGTGTTTCTTCGCTAAATCCAAACAGTATAAAACACTTGGTAAATTATCTTTACCTACCACTTTCTTCTTCATCAATGAACCATTACTGTTCGGTATTCCTGTAGTATTGAACCCTATGTTCTTTATCCCATTGATGTTAGTTACACCAATTCTTGGAACTGTTACATATTTTGCCATGAAGATTGGCATCTGCCCAATCCCTCATGGCGTACAGATTCCATGGACTACTCCTCCTGTTATCAACGGTTTCCTGCAAGGCGGATTGGGTCTTGCTGTATGGGAACTCTTAATGGTACTTGCAAGTAT
>CAKVLT010000071.1 GCA_934757945.1 uncultured Bulleidia sp.
AGATCAAGATAAGTACTTACACATACATAGTACTATCTTGATCTTTTATTTCCAGACGGGTTATATTTGACGCTTACCAAAGATAAAAGAGTTTTATTTTATTGCATGGATATGGTTTGTATATGTTTTTGAATACAGCTGTCTATGATTTTTACAATACAGAGAATACAGATAGTATAGGCAAAGATAGCAGGTGTATCCAGGTTGATACGGGCAAACTGCATCCCTCTTCCAAGACCGGTTCTGACACTGCTTAATATTTCTGCCATTACCCCCACTTTAAATCCAAAGCTTAATGAGGTATTGGTTAAAGATAATACAGGTAATTTCAGGATGGAAGACCAGTACATTTTCAAAGTAAACCATGGAGTATCTTTATACATTTGCATAACCTGCTGTAAATCAGTATTTTCTTCCAATGTATCTGTAAATCCATTCCATAACATAGGAAATAAAATCATTGCCAGAATCACAGTTACAGACCCTTCTGCACCACACCATAAGATAGCCATGATCATATAAGTGATATTTGGAATACTTTTGGTAATCAAACGCAATGGTTCAAAAACAAACATCCAGGATGGTTTCAGAATACTAAGACTTGTCAAAGCACATGCCATAAGGAAACTGATGGTAAAACCTTTCAGAACTCTTAAGGTTGTTGTAAGTAATCCTGTATAAAAGGTATGAGATTTTAATAATGAAATACATGCGAAAAGTGTATCTCCTATAGACGGTATTAATATCTCATTATCCACTTGCATTGCTAATACCTGCCATAAACATACAAGTATAAACCATGGAAGTGTTTTTTTTAGTTTTTGCATCAGTTAAAAGAATAAATAGTGGAATCTGTTAAAGAAATTGAAAACAGACTAAGAAAGTTTTTTATATTCTCTTTATTGTTTTCTGCAAGGTCCACATGAATACCCATACCAGCATAAGCAGCTTTTACCATAGCAGATGGTGTAGCACCAAACATGGAAGGATCACTTAAACTATCAAGATCAGCAGAGATATCTTCATCACCTGCATTGACTTTATCTGCATAATCCACAAGTTCATTTACTAATGCCTTTATACCCTGTGCATTGGATTCCAGTACATCATTACGTACAAACATGGAAGCCATAGGGTACCCGTCTTCTCCCCACAGTTCCTGTAAATCTGCAAGTTTAACTAAAGTTTTGCCATCTTTTTTTGCTTTGGTAATCGTAGCAGTTGCAGCAGGCTCTGCAAGTAAAGCTGCAGAAGCATTCCCCGCAAGTAAAGCAGCCTGTGCTTCTGTTACAGAAGAATACCATGTAGCAGGATTTGTAATATCTGTACATACCTTCTTATAGGTAAGACCAGGAACTGCATTTTCTCCAAACAGAGCTATCTCTCCATCAGAATCCAATGCACCTTCTTCTCCTACGATAAACAGATTACCTGTAGTTACTACAGAAACAAGAGAGTAATTTGTTTTATCGGCACTGATAAGCTTAGCTCCCAGGTTCGTTGGAGCAATAATTACATCATATTCACTGTCTGGATTAACAAATGCGGCCTGTAAAGCATCAGATCCATCAACAATCGTTAATTCCTGGTTGCCATCTTTGGCAAGGGGAACGAGTGCATAAGATGGTGCTCCGGATGGAGAAAGGATCTTTAATCCTTCCGGAACAGATACAGTTTCACTTTCTGATGAAGCTGAAGGTTCAGCAGCAGATGGAGCTGATGAACAGCCTGCTAACAGTGCTACTGATAAAGCGGATAGAACAAAACGTTTCATAACATACCTCCTTAGTTTTGTCTGGAATAGACTGCTTTTACAGAAAGACCGGACAGCCTTCCAAGTTTACCTGTAAGAGCGTTGATTACATCTGCAGATGCGTCTATGGCAACAGAAATCAAAGCAATATGTTTTTCTCTGTAGGGAATGCCCATTCTTCCAATGATGTACTGTCCGTATTCATGTAAGATAGCATTCATTTCATTAGTACATTCCATATCTTCTACAATAATGGATAATAAAGCAATTCTTGTATTCATTTGCATTCTCCTGATAAAAAACAGACCCTCTGTATCTATAAAGGGTCTGCTAAAAAATCGTTATTGTACATACTCGATTTCTTTCCGCTCAGACGTATCTTTACAGTTAGAACAAATATATATTACATTTTTTTTGAATGAATTTCTTCCTGAATATCTTTTAGGAAATCATCCATGGATTTCTTTACTTCCTGACGAGAACCATAGCGTCTGACAGTGACACCATTACTTTCCTTCTCTCCGTCACCCACAACAATTTCTACAGGAATCTTGGAAGTCTGTGCTTCACGGATACGATATCCAAGTTTTTCATTACGATCATCCAGTTCTACACGGATACCAAGTTTTCTCATTTCTTCCACTACATGATGAGCATATTCTCCATGAGCTTCAGGACTTACAGGAATCACAACAGCCTGCTGTGGTGCCAGCCATAATGGAAGGATACCCTTTGTTTCTTCTAATAAGAAAGCAACAAATCTGTCAAGAGAACCAAGAATTGCTCTATGGATAACTACTGGTCTTGCTTTTTTACCATCTTTATCTACATATTCCAATTCAAATCTTTCAGGCAACTGATAGTCTAACTGGATAGTAGAAAGTGTCACTTCATGCCCAATGGCACTGTTTACCTGGACGTCAATCTTAGGACCATAGAAAGCAGCTTCGCCTTCTGCTTCATAATACTTAACACCCATTTCATTGAGAACTTTTCTTAATTCAGTTTCACTCTTTTCCCAGAGTTCATCATTTCCAAAATATTTTTCAGTATCATTCTTATCTCTTAAAGACAGACGGAAGAAATATTCTGTGAAACCAAAGTCCTTATACACATCCAGAATCAGTTTGGTGATATTCTTGATTTCATCCGCAATCTGATCAGGTCTGCAGAAGATATGAGAGTCGTTCTGCGAAAATGCTCTGGATCTTTCAATACCAGTTAAAGCACCACTGGCTTCAAAACGGAAGTCATCAGCAACTTCGGCAATTCTTACAGGTAAGTCTCTGTAGGAATGTAATCTGTTTTTATACATCATCATATGTTCAGGACAGTTCATTGGGCGAAGAACATATTCATCACCGTCTCTTTCCATAATTGGGAACATGTCTTTCTTATAGTGTTCCAGATGTCCTGAAATCTTATATAACTTTGTAGAAACAACACTAGGTGTTTTTACATGGACATAGCCCTGAGCTAATTCCTTGTTCATGATGTAATCGGATAAAGCGCGTCTGACTGTGAATCCGTTTGGTAACCACATTGGTAAACCTGCACCTACAGTTTCAGAGAACATAAACATGGATAATTCCTTGCCAAGCTTTCTATGATCTCTTGCCTTAGCATCTTCAAGAGCTGCCAAATGTGCATCCAGTTCTTCCTGTGTTGGGAAACATACACCATAAATTCTCTGTAATACTTTCTGGGATTTGTCTCCTTTCCAGTATGCACCGGAATGTTTAATCAGTTTAAAGTACTTGCAGAGTTTAGTACTTTTTACATGTGGACCTCTGCAAAGATCTGTATAATCGCCCTGTGTATACATGGAAATGGTAGTTCCTTCAGGCATTCTTTCAATAAGATCAATTTTATATGGATCATCTTTAAACTGTTCCAGAGCTTCCTCTTTTGTAATTTCCTGACGAACAATAAGTTTATCTGCTTTACAGCATTTCTTCATTTCCTTTTCAATCTTTTCAAGGTCTTCATCTCTGATAACATCGTCGCCAAGATCAATGTCATAGTAGAAACCTTCCTCAACAACAGGACCTACCCAGAATTTAGCCTGTGGGTAAAGATGTTTGACTGCCTGTGCCATGACATGTGCACAGGAATGGTTCAATGTCGCAAGTTCTTCATTTTCTTTAAAATTAATCATGATTTCCTCCTAATTAAAATAAAAACAGCATCCACTAAGGACGCTGTTGTTCTGCGCGGTACCACCTTATTTCTTATGATATCTGTCATAAGCTCTCTATCACTTTAACGCAGTGAACGGTAACTTTTTCAAGCACTGCTCCAAGGTAGTAACATTTCCAAGCATCATCTTTTTTTCACCAACCAAAAGACTCTCTGCATTCACTTATGAAATGTCGTGTCCTCTTCATTGCATTTACAAATTCATAATAATCTGAAAAAATGAAAAGTCAAGTTTTTAGAATAAACTCATCTGGTTAGTTTCAGAAAAACCTTCCACTGCTCCCAAACTTTCCAGCTTCTTTAACATTGTGGAAGATAAATCCGTACGTTTAATAATATCCTCTTTGGATAAAAATGGATTTTCTTCTCTTGCCTTAACAATGGATCTTGCAACGTTGGCCCCAAGACCATCCACTACTGTAAACGGCGGAATAATGGTATGAGTATCTTCCTTAAATACTTTAAAGTTGGTCGCATCAGATTTATTGATATCTACTTTTGCTATAGAATACCCTCTTGCATATAACTCTTCACATACTTCAAGTGTAGATAACAGTGATTTCTCTTTGTTTGTCACAGGGTTGGACAGATCTTTGACAGCCTGCCTGTCTTCAATGTCTTTCATTCTTGCCTGTATTGCTTCAATCCCTTTTGTCATGGTTTCGATTTCATAGGCATCACATCGTAAAGAAAGATACTGAATATAGAAACTGTGAGGTTCATGTACTTTATACCAGGCAATACGTATAGCCATCATAACGTAAGCAACGGCATGTGCTTTCGGGAACATGTATTTGATTTTCTTACATGATTCAATGTACCAGTCAGGAACGTTATGAGCTTTCATGTCTTCTTCCTGATCAGGTCTTAAACCTCTGCCCTTACGAACATCTTCCATTGTTTTAAAAGCATTGATTGGTTTCAGTTTCTTCTCAAGAAGATACGTCATGATATCATCACGACATCCGATAACTTCAGATAGAGGATGTCCCTGACGTACAAGGTCCTGTGCATTGCCAGCCCATACGTCTGTACCATGAGACAGACCTGAAATAATGACAAGATCCGAAAATTTCTTAGGACGTGTTTCCTCAAGTACTCGTCTTGTGGTACGTGTACCAAATTCAGGAAGTCCCAGTGCTCCCGTTTCTCTTTTATAAATTCTAGGGTCTGCATGAAGAGCCTCATCGGATGAGAATAAAGATAAAGTTTCCGGATCATTCATAGGTAATGTCAGCGGTTTTCTGTCTGCCACATTCTGCAATAATCTCATTGCCGTAGGATCTACATGACCAAGAATATCAAATTTCAGGACATTGTCATGAATATCATGGAAATCGTAGTGGGTCGTTTTCCATGGAGAATGTGGGTCATTGGCAGGAAACTGTACAGGTGTAAAGTCTTCTGCTTCATGGTCTTCAGGAATGATGATGATACCTCCAGGATGCTGCCCGGTAGTACGTTTGACGTTTTGACAATGCGCAGCCAGATATTCCTTCATTGGTCGTCTCATGTTGATATTCATCTTTTCGCAATATCCACTGACGTAACCGAAGGCTGTTTTTTCTGCGACTGTACCGATAGTTCCGGCTCTGAAAGCATGATTTTCTCCAAATATCTCTCTGATGAAGGCATGTGCTCTCCATTGATATTCATTGGAAAAGTTTAAGTCTATATCCGGTACTTTATCTGCATTAAATCCAAGGAAGGTCTGGAAAGGTATGTTATGCCCATTTCCACTCATAATTGTTCCACACTTAGGACATGGTTTATCTTCCAGGTCAAAACCGCTTTTAATTTCCGGATCATCGATCCATTCACTGTAATGACAGTTTGGACAAAGATAATGAGGTTCCAGAGGGTTTACTTCAGTAATACCAGCCATAGTAGCGGTAAAGGACGATCCTACTGATCCTCGAGAACCTACCACATATCCATCATCATTACTCTTTTTAACAAGTAAATGAGCGATATAGTAATGCACACCAAATCCGTTACGGATGATGTTATCTAGTTCTCCATCCAGTCTTTCAACGACGATATCCGGAACCTTTCCTTCAAAAGCGTACATCGTTTTAGCAGTGTCATGACAGATTTTTCTGAGTTTGTCATCAGAACCTTCAATTGTAGGAGGAAATGTTCCATCCGGTACCGGTCTGTAGTCTTCTAACTCAGCAAACAGTTTTTTCGGGTTCTGTACAACGATTTCATCAATCAGCTGTGGATCTTCCAGCCATGCAAATTCCTGCTTCATTTCTTCTGTAAAACGGATATGCTGATCAGGATTTTTTGTGCGTTGTCTTAAAGATTCATCACGTATGAATAATGGATGAGCTACACCACCAACACCCTGAGCCATAATATATACGTCTCTGAAAATCTTTTCTTCCTTTTTACAATAATGGGCATCACTGTCTGCAATGACAGGCAAGCCAATCTTTTTTGCCATGACAATGATACGTTGGATAACATTTTTTAATCTGTCCATATTAGGTACCTGACCTAATGCTAAAAAGACTGAAAAATTGGTCAGAGGCTGTATTTCAACATAGTCGTAGAAACGCATGGCTTCTTCCAACCTTTGATCATCACCATTACATGCAAGTTCAAAGACATCCGAGTTATAGCAAGCTGTACCAAACAGAAGATTTTTTCTTCTTTTCTGCAGAGAAGATTTTAATATTCTTGGTTCTGCCGCAACGTCGCCACCCTCTCCTTTACTGTCTTTTCCCATAACCGCTAGGGTCTGAATGTTTGACTCTGTAACTAGCTTATATAAATCTTTGATTCCTTCCTGATTTTTGGAAATAACGCAGATGTGACTTCTTCTGACTTTTTTGAAATCTGTATCCTGCTGCAGTTTCAGCTGAATATCTTCAATTGTGGAAACTGAGAATTTTTCTTTGGCATCATGCATAAGACATAAAAATACTCCTGCAAGTGCCTCAGCATCGTAGTCAGCTCTATGCGCGACTTCCTCATCATACTGGACATGATAATATCTGGAAATATTTCCAAGACGGTAAGCTTTTCGATCTCTTAAAATAGCACGTGACATATCCAGAGTATCGATAACCACATTATGCAAAGGTTCTCTTCCTATTCTTCTTAATTCTTCATTTAAGAAGAAATAGTCAAAAGTGGCATTATGTGCAACAAGTACACCATCCCCTATCCAGTTAAGAATAGTATCAATGCTGTCTTCAAAACTTTTAGCATTTTCAACCATGGCATTGGAGATATTTGTCTTATTTGTAATAAATGCAGGAATAGGATGTGGTGGTTTAATAAACATCTGCAGTCTGTCCACCACAGAGTTATTTACAATTTTAACAGCACCAAATTCAATAATGGAATCGTAATAACAGGATAAGCCTGTTGTTTCAAGGTCGAAAGAAATGTATTCCACATCTTCAATCCCCTGCTTAGTGGCATTTCTGACAATAGTCAGATGGTCATTAGCCATATTCATTTCACAGCCAAAACCAACTTTAAATGGTCTTTCAGGATCTTTCTTTCTGTTGGCAAGTACCTGATCATAGGCTTTCTTAAAAGCCTGTACATCTGCATGATCAGTAATAACAATACCTTCATGACCGATATCAAAGGCATATTTAACGATGGATTTCACATCACATATGGCATCCATTTCAGACATATTGGTATGCATATGCCATTCAATACGCTTATCTTTTGCCGTATCCTGAGGCAGAGATGGTTTTTCCAGTTTTTCTATTCTGCTTGGAATGACACACAGATCTCTCAGGAAGTTATCATTTTCAATACGTCCATAGATTCTGATTCTGTCCCCGGAAGAGATTTCATGCATTTCTTCACGTGTTAATCCTCTTCCTTCAAAACGTTTTACCATGATGGCATCTGTACCATCATATACTTTCATTGTCTGTATGATTTTCTTATTACGTGTTTCTATTTCTTCCAGAGAGAAAATATCACAGTCGAACTGAATTTCATTCATACAGTTATCGACATCTTTTAACTGAATCGGCGTATAATTCTCTTCTTTCAGACGATAGTATTTTTTCTTAGGCTTAGGTTCTTCTTTAACGGGTGCAGGGACTGGTGCTTCAGGGATAAAATCAAGGTTGATGGTCGGAATTTCTGAAGTATCATTCTTTTTGATACTGCAGGTAATTTCATGCATGGTAAACCCGCTTCTTTCAAGAAAAGTGTGGACCAGTTCCAAAGAAGATTTTGCTCTTGTACATTCTTCTTCATCTTTACATAAAAATTCTAAAGAAGAGGTTTCAGGGTGAAAAAGAACCGGTTTGGATGCCAGTACAGTTTTTTGGTGGTGATGGAAATAGTCTAGATATTTTGTGACAAGGTTTCCATCTATGGCCGCATTTGCAGGATGGACTATCAGATCCAAAGATGAATGTAATGCCTGTACAACATTGTCAGTAAAGTAAAGATAAGAATCCATGGATAGAATACTATCTGTTTTCAGAATGATTTCCAGTCTGTTTTCTGCACGATAAAAACGGATAGCTTCTATACAGGCATTGGCAAGATTACTATCCTCGTTACAAAGTTCTCCGTTTTGAATATCCTTAACTAACTCACTCATTTATTTACTCAACTTTTCAAATGCATTATGTGCAGCATTCTGTTCAGCCTGTTTCTTGGAAGTGCCTGATCCTGTCCCCATTACAAGATCATCAATCATACAGTTCATCACAAATACCGGACAGTTGCTTGGTCCGCTTTCCTTGACAAGTACGTAACGCACCTGTCTCGAATTATCTGCCTGTACAAATTCCTGTAATTTCGTTTTGTAGTCATGAATAACACCTACATCCTGCGGATGTGCAAGGCGCGGGGTAATGACTTCTTTTAAAATATTATCTACAGCATCCATACCCTGATCAAGAAACAGAGCACCGAGGAAAGCTTCCATCATATCTGCGATGATGGCATCTTTTTCTCTTCCTCCAGACTTTTCTTCTCCTGTGCCAAGTCTAAGATACTGGTTAAGATGAAGCTGTCTTGCATAGATGGCAAGTGCTTTTTCACATACCAGCTGTGCTCTCAGGCGAGTCATCTGTCCTTCGGAAAGGTTTAAAGGCCATATGGCATTAGAACTCCATAACTGAAGAACTGCATCTCCCATGAATTCCAGACGTTCATTGTTATGTAAACTGTGATGTTCATTGGCAAAGGAAGAATGTGTAAAAGCTTCCAGTATTTTATCTTTATCTTTTACATGAATTCCTCTGTTTTCTAACCAGTCATATATTGTGTTCATAGTATCTCCTCCTGTTCAGTCTGCATATGCGGTGGATTTCTGACTGGCATATTCCAGAATTGCCGCATACTCAGGATTGTTTTGATTTTGTAAAATGTGTTGCGCGTCTTTTCTTGCCGTTACCATGATATTTGTATCCTGTACAACATTACCAAGGATAAAATCTGGAAGACCGCTTTGGCGCGTACCTAGTATATCACCTGGTCCTCTTAATCGTAAATCTTCTGAAGAGATTTCAAAACCATCATTGGATTTTACAAGTACCTGGAGTCTTTCTTTTACTTTTTCTTCTGAAGAATCACTCAATAACCAGCAAAATCCCTTTTCAGAGCCACGTTGTATTCTGCCTCTTAACTGATGTAATTGAGAAAGACCAAATCGGTCCGCATCATAAATAATCATACCTGTGGCATTGACTACATTGACACCAACCTCCACGACTGTAGTACTTACAAGTATCTGAATGGTATTTTCTTCAAAAGCTTTCATGACACTCTCTTTTTCTTCAGGTGACATTTTCCCATGTAAAACACCAACTTCATATTGAGGAAACTGCAAGGTTAATGCATTGGCTGTTTCCATTACATTTCTGACATGGTAGTCCTCATTTTTCTCTATGGCAGCACATATAACATACAATTGTCTTCCACTGTCCAGAAGATGATTGACATCTTTTAAAACGCTTCTGAAGCTGTTTTCAGGTATATAGACAGTTTGAGGTATTTTTCTTCCTTCAGGCAATGTTTCAATGGTAGAAATATCCATATCTCCATATAAGGCACTGGCTAACGTTCTGGGAATAGGAGTAGCACTCATCAATAAAAAATCTACATCCTGTGCTTTGTTACGCAAAGCCTTACGCTGTGCAACGCCAAATCTTTGCTGTTCATCAATGATGACAAGTCCAAGATGATTAAAATTTACCGTATCCTGCAATAAGGCATGTGTACCCACAAGGATATCAATTGACCCTTTCTGTACTTCTTCAAGTACACTCCGTTTCTGATAAGAAGTCATTGCACTGTAAAGTACTTCTATGCGTACATTAGAAGGAAGAATACTTTCAAGAGATTTTTTATGTTGTTTTGCAAGAATTTCTGTTGGTGCAAGAATAGCTGATTGATAGCCTGCTGTAAAGGAGGCATACATACTTAAAGCAGCCACAACAGTTTTTCCACAGCCTACGTCTCCCTGAATCAGCCGATACATCAGTCTGTCAGAGCTCATATTCTGAAGAATCTGCTGTAAAGTTTCTGATTGTCCTTTGGTTAAAGCAAAAGGTAAATGTGCAATACAAGAACGTATTGCGTCATCATCGATTCTTCTCGGTGGTTTGTAAGTACCTTCCACTTCTGTTGCTTTCATCCATTGAATGGCCAGAAAGAACTTTAAAAACTCTTCATACTTCAATGTGCGAACTGAACGTTGCACGTCTTCCATTTTTTCAGGTTCATGAATCATTCTTAAAGCAACATTTTTTCTTAAAAGCCTGTATTGATGAATATACTCTTCCGGAATAGTATCCTGG
>CAKVLT010000072.1 GCA_934757945.1 uncultured Bulleidia sp.
TTGAAGCAAACGAAAATCCTAAATTCGTTTATGTTAAGAACAAGACACCTATGGAAATGCAGTTTGAAGTAACTTATGCAGAAGGAACAGAAGGAGATCCTGTTTCCTGTGTTAAGAAGCTTGTAAAAGCACAGCCTTGGGGTGCAGTTCTGATGATGAGAGTTCTTATCGAAGGTCAGAACTTCTCTGGTGGTAAGATTAACTAAGTACTTTAGGAACTCAGCTGGTAATAGCTGAGTTTTTATTTTATGATTACTACTATGGAAATAAGAAAAGAATTACTTAACTATATAGTATTTGGTGTGCTGACTACTGTTATTAATATTCTTACTTACCAAATGCTTTCTATAGGTGGAGTTAGTACGCTAATCTCCAATGGTATTGCCTGGATAGTCAGTGTTTTATTTGCTTATGGGACTAATAGAAAATATGTATTTAATAGTCGTTGTGAGAATAGAATACAGGAATGTTTGAAGTTTTATGGCTCAAGAATATCTACAGGTATCCTGGATATGGCAGGTATGTGGATGCTGGTGGATATATTATATTTTCCTGGTATGGTAAGTAAGGTTGGAATGAATGCCGTAGTGATAGTGGTAAACTATATCTTCAGTAAGTTATTTGTGTTTAAGAATAAGGAAGAGAGGTAACAGAAATGGATAAAATAAGTGTCATAGTACCATGCTTTAATGAAGATGCTTCTTTACCTTTCTATAAAGAAGAAATATTAAAAGTAATGCATCAGATGCCTACTGTAGAATTTGAACTGTTATTTATTAATGATGGTTCTAAAGATACTACATTACATTTACTAAAGCAGTATGCTTCAGAAGATGAGAGATTTAAATATGTTTCCTTCTCCAGAAACTTTGGTAAAGAAGCTGCTATCTATGCAGGTTTACAATACAGCACAGGTGACTATGTATGTATCATGGATGCAGATTTACAGGATCCACCTTCTTTACTTCCTGAAATGTATGACATTGTTAAAAATCAAGGGTATGACAGTGTAGCTACAAGAAGAGTATCCAGAAAAGGGGAACCTGCTATACGTTCTTTCTTTGCAAGAATGTTCTATAAGATTATTAACAGAATCAGTGATGCAGATATTGTGGATGGCGCAAGAGATTATAGACTGATGAACAGAGCTATGGTAGATGCGATAGTCTCTATGAGTGAATATAACAGATTTTCCAAAGGTATCTTTGGATGGGTTGGATTTAATACAAAATGGTTAGAATATGAAAATGTAGAGAGAGTGGCAGGAGAAACGAAATGGTCATTCTGGAAATTATTTAAATATTCTATAGAAGGTATGACAGCCTTCAGTGTATTACCATTACAGATAGCATCTATTTTTGGGGTATTATTCTCGACCATCGCCTTTATTATGATTATTGTGATTATCATCAGAACATTAATCTTCGGTGATCCTACAAGTGGTTGGCCATCCATGGTATGTATTGTCATGATGATTGGTGGAATACAGTTATTATGTATAGGTATATTAGGACAGTATCTTTCTAAAACCTATCTTGAGACAAAACGCAGACCTATTTATATAGAAAAGGAAACGAATATAAAATAGATTTGTTTCCTTGATTCTGATAATAAAGTATGAATCTCCAAAGAAAAGAGAAATATTTAACAATTCTTAAGAATGAAAGTATGATAATCGTGTTAAACTAAGAACATGAGGAAAAAAATACTTAGTTTATTGTGCTTTTGGATTGGATTTACTATAGTCCTGACCATTGTGTGTATTCCGTTTCAACCATTAAAGAAATTAGGTGATCAATACCTTGATGTAATCGAAAGGACACAGAATTTAGCTTGTGAAAAAGAAAATACTATGGATGCAGTGGTTCTTGGGGATAGTATTCCATGGGCTGGAATATCTCCACTTAGAATGTATGCTCAAGATAAAATAACTGTTTATAATTGTTCTACAAGTGGTCAAAGAGTAATGGATTCTATAGCAATCTTGCAAAGAGCTTTAAGATATCAGAAACCACAAGCGGTGGTATTGGATGTGAATAGTGTATTTACTCGGATTCGCCCAATCAAAAATTCATTGGAAGTTTTTTTTCCTGTATTTAAATATCATGATTATTATATGAAAGACTTTGAAAAAAGTGGTTCTTTGGATGATTGGAAAGGGTATACTTATGCGGATACTATTGTTCCATTTGACTCTGGTGAGTATATGATTAATTCTGATGTAAAATGGGGAAAAATTAATAGAAGATTTATGGATAAAATATATTCTATCTGCCAAAAAAATTCTATCTCTTTAGTACTTATGGCCTTGCCATGTCCAAATAGCTGGAATCAGACAAAACATGACTTGATTCAGAAATGGGCAGACACACATAAAGTGAAATTTTTGGATTTAAATAGTAATGGGATGGTGAATGTTGCTAGTGCTACAGATTTTAGAGACTACGGAGAACATCTCAATGATATGGGTGCTACTAAATGTTCTTATGCTCTAGGTAAGTATTTAAAAGAAACATATAACCTTCAGGAGAAAACAAATCAAGAGTATGAAAGAGCCATTGAAGCCGTAGGTGTGTATGGACAGGATGGTTTGCAATAAGTATTAGTAAAGTGGTCATCAAAATTCTGATGACCTTTTTAATGTGAAAAATTTGCGGTATAAAAAAGCATCACCTCAGGTGATGCCATTAAGCAAATGGATGATCAATAGTAATGACCAGTGTAGTAGATTTTTTGGTATGTAAGTGGCTTT
This sequence comes from uncultured Bulleidia sp., assembly GCA_934757945.1. Classification (GTDB taxonomy): domain Bacteria; phylum Bacillota_I; class Bacilli_A; order Erysipelotrichales; family Erysipelotrichaceae; genus Bulleidia. The sequence continues at coordinate 2,753 of CAKVLT010000072.1, forward strand.
GGATTAAGTTTTCTATTTCTTTTGGAGATTTTGTCTCATCAAATGGTACAACCAGATCAAATACCAGGTTTACATGTGTTGGTCCTGAAACAATTCTGAAATCATGGAAGGAGTAATCATGACTGACAGCCTGTATAGCCTGGTTGACTGCTTCTTTATATTCTTCTGTTTCTGGATCATGTACTTTAATAGGATCCATGTGAAGTACTAACTCTGCATGGGTTTCTTTTTTTACTTCTCTTTCTATAGTATCAATACACTCGTGTGTATAGAAAATATCCTGTGATCCATCTACTTCTACATGTGCACTGACAAATACTTTACTAGGTCCATACATATGTACCATAACATCATGAACGCCTAAGACAATGGGATAACTGTTAATCTTTAAAACTATTTCTTTTACCAGATCTGGATCAGGTGCTTCACCAAGAAGTGTATTACAGGTGTCTTTTAATAAGTTGTAGGCATTGAACAGGATTAGACCTGAAACAACAAGTCCCATATACCCATCCAGATTAAAGTGTAAAACAGGAGATAAGATAGTGGATAATAATACACCTGTCGTCCCCAGAACATCACTGATCGAGTCTAAAGCAGATGCTTTAAGTAAAGAGGAATCGTAGGTCTTACTTAAATACGTGTTATAGGAAAACATCCATAACTTAATGCAGATAGAGAAGATAAGCACAATAATGGATATCTTGTTGAAGGTGATTGTGGAAGGATGAAGGATACTGCTGATACTTTCTTTGGCTGTTTCCAGACCCAATACAAGAATACAGACGCCTACAAATAATGAAGTCAGATATTCCAGTCTTTCATGCCCGAATGGATGATCTTTATCTGCAGGTTTACTGGAAAAGTGGAATGACACAATAGAAACAATATTACTTCCTGCATCAGTCAGGTTGTTAATACCATCGGCCTGAATGGATACAGAGTGCACAATAGTGCCTATTGTGTATTTGAATACAGCTAATAAGATATTACAGAACATCCCGACAATGCCGGATAATTTGCCAATACTTGCCTTTACATGTTCATCTTTTACATTGTCATAATCCTTTATAAATCTATGTACTAACAATCGAATCATAGTTATTACCCTCTTTCAATTGTATTAGTGTAGCATTGTCCTTAAGGGTAGTGTTAGTTAACTCTTGAACATATTTTGCAGTATTTCACACAGTAAAAGATGCGTATTTTGTAATAAAAATGAAAATACTTTTCATGATGATCAAATATTTTAATTAATTTTTGAAAACACGTGTTTTATAACCGCTCAATAACTCCTGCTTTTTATCATATAAGTAACCAATAAGGGGATAGTGTCTCTATACATATAAAGAGGAAAGGAGAAAAGTATGAACGGCGCTAACAAGATTACAAAATTAGTGTTATCCTTGTTGATGACAATTTCATGCATAAACTTCTCTACTGTACAGGCGGAGGACAGTGAGCCTGCGGCCACTGCCATACCTGCAGAAGAAGTCATTGCAGAACCTACACCAACAACAGAGGGAAGTACTGAAGAAGTACTTCCTGCAGCTAGTCCAGCAGCTGAAGCTACAGCTGTGCCTGAATTAGTTGAAGATAAGAATAGTGATCCTGTGCCAACAGCTGTAGTAGGTACTGAAGGGGAAGGAACTGTAGTTCCTGCACCAGTTCCTACAGAAGAACCAGGTGTTGAACAACAGGAAGCTCCAGTAGAGCCTGAAATTGAGAAGGTTGAAACTGTTGAAGAAGTAAAGGTTACAGTAGTGGTGAGTTATGTGGATGAAAATGATCATCCATTAATAGATCCTATTACTGGATCTTATCCAACTGAGTACAGACTTGATGAAAATGTTGATGCATTTAAGTCATTTGATGGATATGCTTTTGAAAAAGTGATTGTAAATGATGATGCTAAAAACACTATTTCAAAAGATGATGTACAAAAGAATGGATTGAGAATTACAAAGGATATGACTTCTTTGAAACTTGTTTACCAGAAGATGAATTTAGAATCTAATGAAAACAAAGAAGTGATTCCTGAAGTGACTGAGGAAGCAAGTGAAGAAGCTGAGCCTGAGTCGAACACGAATGAAACGGAACTCTCTGCATTTGATCAAACTGCATTTGCTGGAAACGTAACCGTTCATGTAACGGCGGCCGAAGGTGTTTTACCTAGTGGTGCACAATTAATCGTTAAGCGTGTTACAAGAAAAGCTATTTTGAATGCTGTTGAAGAAACAGTTACGGAAAAGGATAAAGAGGTTGATTCAGCTATAGCTCTGGATATTACGATCGTGAATGCAGATGGTATCGAAATTCAACCAAATGGAATTGTTAATGTTAGCTTTGAAAATGTAGCAGTTGGTGGTGAAGAAGTAAATATTTACCATGTTACAGATGATGCAAGTACGGTAACTGAGGTTGCTACAAATACACAAAGCTTTGATGCAAATCACTTCTCAATTTATGTTATTACGGGTGAAAAGAAAGTCGAATTGACAACATTTAACTTTGTTGCAAATGAACAAAATGTAAGTACACAAATCGTTAAAACGGGTGATACATTGATTACTCCAACGGCTCCAGATATTGCAGGAAAAGCATTTGTGGAATGGCAAGAAAATGGATCTAAGTTTGATGGTTTTGGTGTACAGACAATTACCAAGACTGAAACTCGTACAATTACTGCAAAATACGAAGACGCATTATATGTTTACTTCTATAATCCAGAAGGAACACAGATCATGCGTACAGAAAAGGTTGCAGACCACAAAGGTCATGATTACTCAAACGTATCATATGATGTTGACGCAACTCACAAATTAGTTGGTTGGGCAGCTGAAGTAAATGGTACAAAAGATATCGCAAAAAATATCACAGTACCAGAAGGAAGTACTTCTGTAAATGTATATGCGATTATTAAAGAAGGTTATTGGGTAAGTTTTGATTCAGATGGTGGAAGCGCAATTGATTCTCAATTCGTATTTGACAAAATCTCTCTAAATGATCAAACAACACCTACAAGGCCTGGTTACAAATTTGATGGTTGGTATGATGAAATAACTAAGGTTGACAATGGTGCAGCAGTTAGTTCTCCGATGACATTAAAAGCTCATTGGAAAGCAAAAGAAGTTAGCTATACAGTTATTCACTGGTGGGAAAATGCAGATGATGATGGATATTCATTCCATGAATCTGAAAACAAAACTGGTTTTACTGGAACAGAAGCAAACGCAAAGGCAAAATCTTATGAAGGATTTACAGCACAGCCAGTCACTAAAAAGACAATCAAGGGTGATGGCTCTACAATCATTAGTGTTTGCTATAAGAGAAATGTGTATGAAGTTAAGTTCTATTCTTACACTACTTACGATTGGAGGGGTAGACCAGTAACACCTTCTAAAGAATATGAGGATTTAAGAATTACGGCTAAGTATGGTCAAGATATTAGTAAACAATGGCCGACTTATAGTGGTAGTTCAACATGGTCTACTAAAGATAATGGTTCAACATATCAAGCAAATATTAATACCATGCCATTAGGTGGTGCGAAGTTCTATGGTCCACAAACTGGCAATTATTATTGTGAAGCATTGTATTATGTAGAAATACTTCCAGGTGAAAATTCGAGTATTACTGTAGGCGGTATTAAATATAGATTAGATCACACGGATAAAATGTATGGTAGTAATATTACAATCACTGAAGAAGATCAATATCCATTAAAAGGATTTACTTTTAATAAAGATATTAGTTCGAAAATTGGTAAAAAATATGATGGAGCTAAGTTCTACTATACACGTAATTCTTATGATTTGAAATTTATTAATAATGGTAAAGAAGATAAATCAGTAGAGAAGAAGTATGAACAAAGTATTTCAAGTGAGAACTATACTCCTACAAAACCTAGATCACTTCCAGAATACTATGTATTTGATGGATGGTATGAAAACGAACTTTGTGAAGGTGAAGCATATAACTTTACTGGTAAGAAGATGCCAGCTCAAAATGTTACGTTATACGCAAAGTGGACGGCTTCTGATGTTAAGTTAACTTATAACTTGAATAATCCTGAGGGTACATTAGTAAAGAAGACTGAAGATGTAGTTGCTGGTACTGTAGCAAGTACAGTATTACCTAGTATTCCAACAATCAATGAATATTCATTTGCGGGTTGGTATTATGCGGATGGTAATGGAAATATTACTTCTGAAGTATTCAATACAAATAACACAATTACTAAAGATACAAGTGTTGTTGGTAAATGGTTGTATAAAGGTGAATTAAGAGTTGTTTATAAGCCTGGTACTGAAAAGGATGTAACTGTTCCTACAGATGATAAGGTTTATGCTGGTGGAGCTAAGGTTACCGTAGCTGGTAATGCGACTACTACTGAAAATATGAAGTTCTTAGGTTGGGAATTAAATGGAAACGTTTATAAACCTGGACAATCATTTGAAGTAAACAAGGATATTGCGAATAAGGATAATCAGATTATCTTAACGGCAACATGGGGTGATGCAGAAACTTCTACAACATTGACTTATAATCCTGGTAATGGAATTGGTACAGCTAAAAGAGTTGATGTCATGAATAATGAGGCAGTAGAAATTAAAGCTCATGATTCTGATGTATTAGGCTTTACTGCTCCAGTAGCAGAAGGCAAAGAATACTACTTTGCAGGTTGGGCTGATTCTAAAACAGGAAATGCAACTTATGCAGATGGACAGACAATCAATATTGATGCGAATGGTGAAAACGTTCTATATGCAGTTTGGGTTGAAAAAACTGTAATTACATTAGAAGCTAAAGTTGATACTAAAACATATAATGGTCAAGTTCAAACTCTTGAAGGCTTCAAGAATACAACAGTCGATGGATATACAGTATCTGGTTTGACAGCTACGACAAGTGGTAAGGATGCCCAAGTATATTCAAATACAGCTTTTGCAGGTACAGCGAAAGTTGAAAAAGACGGTGTTGATGTAACGGATAAGGTTGTTGTTAAAACAGTTTCTGGACAACTAACAATTAACCCAAGACCAGTCACAGTAGCAGCTGAAAACAAGACAAAGGTATACGGAGCAGCAGATCCTGAACTTACAGCTACAGTAACTGGAACGCTAAATAACGATACAGTGGATTATACAGTGACAAGAGTTCCTGGTGAAGATGTTGGCAAATATGCAATCCATGTCACAGGTGATGAAGACCAGGGTAACTACCACGTAACATACACTGCTGGTGAATTTGAAATCACTAAATCTGGAGAACTGAAACTGACAGCAGAACTGACAGGTGAAAGTGCAACTAAGGTTTATGATGGAAATCCGTTAACAGGTGGTGCAACAGCAAATGTTAAGGAAGGTACAACAATTACTTACTCAACAGATGGTGGTACAACATGGACAACAGACGTTCCAGCTATCACAAATGTAGGTACATTAAATATCACAGCAAAAGCTGAAAATCCAAACTATGAACCAGCTGAAACAACTTACTCATTAACAGTTACTCATGCTACAGCTACAGTAACAGCAGATGATAAGACAAAGACATATGGTGAAGCTGATCCTGAATTCACTGCTAAAGTTGAAGGTATCATTGAAACTGAAAAGGATACAGTACAGATTGCTTATAACAAGCCTCTTACAAGAGATGCTGGTGAAGCAAAAGGTACATATACAATTCATGTGGATGGTGAAGAATATCAGGGTAACTACCATGTAGAATATGTGGCAGGTACATTAGAAATTACTCGAAAGTCCCTTGAAGATGAAGACAGTGGTATCGAAGTAACTAACCCTGATGATACTATCTATGATGGAACATCTCAGAAGTTAAAGCCAACAGTAGTCGATACAAAGACTGGTGATACATTAACAGAAGGTACAGATTACTATCTTGATTACTCTGCAGACACAACAAATGTTGGTACAGTTGCTATCATGATTAAGGGCACAGGTAACTACTCCGGCAGTAAGGGTGCTTCCTATAAGATTACTCCTAGAACAGTAAAACTGGCAAGTGAAGATGCTACAAAACCATATGATGGCACTCCATTAACAAGACCAACAGTTACAGTGATAGGTGATGGATTTGTTGAAGGTGAAGTGGCAGACATTACAGCTACTGGAACTATCACAAATGTAGGTTCTGTAGAAAACACAATAACTTATACAAGATTGGATAAGTTTAAAGAAAGTAACTATATTGTTTCTGAAGATACAGGTACATTAACTGTTACACAACAGACTATTGATCCAGAAGATCCAGATCCTGAAAAAGAATATCTCGGTGTTACAGTAGATACACCAAGTGATGTAACTTACGATGGAAATGAACATAAGTGGACACCAACAGTGCTGGATGCTGATGAAAAGGCATTGACAGAAGGTACAGATTACACCGTATCTTATGACACAGCAGACTTCACAAATGTACATACAATCACAGTAACTATCGAAGGTATCGGAAACTACACTGGAACAGTTACAAGAACTTATAGAATTACACCAGCTACAGTTACAGTTACAGCAAACAATACTGGTAAGGTATATGGCGAAGCAGATCCTGAACTCACAGCTAAGGTAGAAGGCACAATCGGAAATGATGAAGTTGTCTTCAAGCTTGAAAGAAATCCAGGTGAAGATGTTGGCAAATATGCAATCCATGTCACAGGTGATGAAGTTCAGGGTAACTACCATGTAACATACACTGCTGGTGAATTTGAAATCACTAAGTCTGGTGAACTGAAACTGACAGCAGAACTGACAGGTGAAAGTGCAACTAAGGTTTATGATGGCAAGCCATTAACAGGTGGAGCAACAGCAAATGTTAAGGAAGGTACAACCATTGCTTACTCAACAGATGGTGGTGCAACATGGGCAACAGACGTTCCAAGTATCACAAATGTAGGTACATTAACTATCACAGCAAGAGCTGAAAATCCAAACTATGACACAATCACAGTAGATTACACATTAACAGTTACTCATGCTACAGCTACAGTAACAGCAGATGATAAGACAAAGACATATGGTGAAGCTGATCCTGAATTCACTGCTAAAGTTGAAGGTATCATTGAAACTGAAAAGGATACAGTACAGATTGCTTATAACAAGCCTCTTACAAGAGATGCTGGTGAAGCAAAAGGTACATATACAATTCATGTGGATGGTGAAGAATATCAGGGTAACTACCATGTAGAATATGTGGCAGGTACATTAACAGTTACACAACAGACTATTGATCCTGAAGACCCAGATCCTGAAAAAGAATATCTCGGTGTTACAGTAGATACACCAAGTGATGTTACATACGATGGAAATGAACATAAGTGGACACCAACAGTGCTGGATGCTGATGAAAAGGTATTGACAGAAGGTACAGATTACACAGTATCTTATGACACAGAAGATTTCACAAATGTACATACAATCACAGTAACTATCGAAGGTATTGGAAACTACACAGGCATAGTTACAAGAACTTATAGAATTACACCAGCTACAGTTACAGTTACAGCAAACAATACTGGTAAGGTATATGGCGAAG
>CAKVLT010000073.1 GCA_934757945.1 uncultured Bulleidia sp.
TAATTTGCGTCTTTAAATCCACTTTCTTTTGCAATTACTTTTATAGATTTATCGGTTGTAAGACAAAGATTTCTTGCCTGATTTAAGCGAATGGAGAGCAGACGTTGATGGACAGTGGTATGAAATACTTCCTGAAAGTGTGTGTGCAGGGTTGCTTTAGAAACATGGAAATATGTACAAAGCATTTCTATAGTTATATTTTCTTTGTAGTGGAGCAGAAGAAATTTCTGTACTTCCTCTGCAAGATTTTCTGAGTCAATCTGTAATGTATTTGTTATTGTTAAATATTGTGCACATATATTTACAATTTCTGCAAATGCCTCTATCTGTTGTTTTGTATGTACTGAAGTGAATTTTAAAGATGATTCCAGCAGGGTTCTGTTGTTTATGCATTTGCCTGCTTTTTGCAGAATATTTTCTCTGTCCTCATCGTAGTTTAAAGTCTGGCCCATCATAAAGTATCCACTTAACTGACCATAGGTATATAAAGGGATGATGGCTTCATACAGCCCACACCAGCATGTATAGATATGTAATTGCTGTGTTTTGAAAGCATATTCCATCGCTTGAAGATCACATTGATGACATTGTTGTTTAGCATGTTCTGACTGCTCTAAGATAGTGCAGAATTTACACTTTCTGTTAGGATAGGAGGCAATTACATGCATCTGTGTATCAAAGATTGTCATGTTCATGCCGGAGATAAGATAGAAGTTTTTAAGTAACGGTTCTAATGTTTCCATAGACTATAGAAAAGTTTTATTTATACTTTTTTCCTTATATTTGTATTTTATTCTATATTCAGATTACAGAAAAGAGAATATATTGAAAACAGGGAGGAATTCATGTATGAAAATGAATTTGAAATGGTTAAGTGATCCAACTGTATATCAGGTAAATCGTTTACCTGCTGTGTCATCTCATCGTATTTATGCAGATACTGAAGAAATGCAGAATATGAAGAGCAGTTATATTCATTCTTTAAATGGCACATGGAAATTCCATTATGCTAATAGTCTGGAAGAATGTATTACAGGTTTTGAAAATCCTGACTATGATACATCCTGCTGGGATACTATTCAGGTTCCGGGACATATTCAGCTGCAGGGATATGGAACCCCAATGTATGTTAATCAGGTATATCCATGGAGTGGAAGTGAAGAGTTAATACCTCCATCCATTCCTAAATCAAATCCGGTTGGAAGTTATGTTACTTTTTTTGACAGTTCCATTCTTAAATCTGATACAAGAACCAGAATCATTTTTCACGGAGTAGAAAGTGGACTGGCTGTCTGGGTGAATGGACATTTTACAGGGTACAGTGAAGATAGTTTTACGCCATCTTCATTTGATATCACTGAATATCTTGTGGAAGGAAGAAATAAAATAGCTGTCAATGTGTATAGATTTACTTCAGGCTCCTGGCTAGAGGATCAGGATTTCTGGAGATTTTCTGGTATTTTCAGAGATGTAGAATTATGGAGTATTCCATCTGTTCATGTAGAAGATATAAAAATTACTCAGAATACAGAAAATCTTGCTTCAGTACACGTGCATGTAGATATGCAGATTACAGGAAATGAGTATTCTGTAAACCTTGTATTAAAAGATGCAGAAAATCATGCAATAGAAACTAAGAAAATACAGACAACTTTCACAGAGTTTGTTCTGGAACATCCAATATTATGGTATGCGGAAAGACCATATCTTTATACACTTGAAGTACATGTATTTAAAGGAAATGCATGTGTGGAATGTTTTACACAGAAGATAGGTATAAGTTCTTTTGAAATGAAAGATGGTATTATGTGTATTAATGGGCAAAGAATAGTTTTCCATGGTGTGAACAGACATGAATTCTGTTGCGAAAGTGGAAGAGTTGTTTCCTATGCATTGACTAAGAAGGATATTCTGACAATGAAACAGAATAATATTAATACCATCAGAACATCGCACTATCCTAATCAGACTTTCTTATATGATTTGTGTGATGAATATGGTATGTATGTAATAGATGAAGTAAATATGGAAACGCATGGTACATGGTCTGAAATGTATGATCCTGAACATATTGTTCCGGATAATAAACCAAAATGGCAGAATGCAATTATAGACAGAGCTGCTTCCATGTATGAAAGAGATAAAAATCATCCAAGTATTTTAATCTGGTCATGTGGTAATGAGTCTCATGGTGGTAAAGATATTTATGAAATGTCACAGTTTTTAAGAAAGAAAGATCCGTCCAGGCTGATCCATTATGAGGGGATTTCTCATGATCAAAGATACCCTGATACCTCAGATATGGTTTCCCAGATGTATTCACCTGCAAGTGAGGTGGAGGAATATTTGAAAACTCATACTGATAAGCCGTTTTTCCTTTGCGAATATGCACATTCTATGGGAAACAGTAATGGAGCTATATATAAATACACAAATCTTGAAAAGAAGTATCCTTTATATCAGGGAGGACGTATCTGGGATTATGCAGATCAGGCTTTGTTAAAGGATGGAAGATTTTATTACGGCGGAGATTTTGGTGAAAGGCCAAGTGACTACGATTTCTGTGGTAATGGTATCGTGTTTGCGGACAGGACACCTACACCAAAGATGGAGGAAGTCAGATACTGTTATCAGCAGATTCATACAACTTTTGATAAGCTTACTATGCATATTGAAAATGATTATCTGGTATTAAATCTGGACAGTTTTATCACAAGATATGTTTTATACAGAAATGGTCTGGAAGTAAATCGAAAGGAAACAGTAATATCCTGTAATCCACAGTCTTCTATTGATGTTGAAATGCCTTTTACAATAAAAGATGATGCGGAATACACTATCCTGGTTTCATTTATAAAAGATGGTATAGAACTTGCACATGATCAGGTTATCTATCCGTATATGGCAGAACAGATGCATTCAACCTTATCATTAAGTATTAACGAAGATTATTTAAATATCGGTGTGGTTTGTGAAAATGCACAATGTATTTTTTCCAAGGTAAAAGGATTGGTTTCCTACAAAGTGAATGGAAAAGAATTTGTAAGAGTACCATTACGCCCTAATTTCTTCAGAGCCTCTACCAATAATGATGTGGAAAACGGTTATGGCTTTAGATATGGGCAATGGCTACAGAATTCTCTGTATGCAAAGTGTGTATACAGAAAAGTAGAAAAAAAGGCTTCGAGATGTAAAGTCTATTATGACTATCTGCTTCCTGATGATACTGAACATCCGCTTTCGGTTGTGTATACTGTGTATTCTGATGGAATGGTAGATATAGACATGGAATATACGAGAGAGCCTTCACAAATTGAAATGCCATGTTTTGGAATTCTGTTTGAAACCTATGATGATTTTAATATAGTACATTATTATGGAAATGGTCCTGAAGAAAACTATATAGACAGAAAGAAAGGTGCCATCTTAAAACAGCATTCCTATCTTGTAAAAGACAACCTTACACCATATCTGTATCCTCAGGAATGTGGTAACCGCACAGAATGCAGATTTTGTACGGTATCAAGTACTCATCATGAAATAACTTTTACAGGAGATGCATTTGAATGTTCTGTATTGCCTTATACACCATTTGTTCTGGAAAATGCAAAACAGATGGGTATTGCTGGTGATAACACATGGGGTGCTAAAACACATCCAGAGTTTTTACTCAATGATTTGCATCAAAAATTTCACATTTCTATGAAAGCAAAATAAGAAATTTTCAGTACAACGATAAAAAGTTGTACTTTTTTTATTTTGAGTGAAGAGTAATTCATTTTTTTAACAATATATATTATGAAAGGAGCATGTGATATGAAGAATATTACTGTTGAACCGGAACAGCTTATTTCCTGTGCTGTTCGTATGGAAAACCAAAATCAGGAATATGAGAGGGATATGCGCAGTCTTTTTGATGAAGTAGATCGTATGCAGTCCAGCTGGCAGGGAAAGGATAACCAGGCATTTACTGCTGAAATTAAAAAGTTTGAAGCAGATTTCAAATTACTTTCTGTATTATGCATGCAGTATGCAGACTTTCTGAAAACTACTGCAAGAGCCTATACAGAAACCCAGGAAGAACTGGCTTCTCAGGCTTCAAGAGTAGTGATGTAAAGGAGGTACTAAAAGATGAATGGAATTAAGATTTCACTGCAGGATATCACTGACAGTGCCAACAGAATCAGTATGTTAAATGCGGTTTTGCAGGAATCCTTACAGGCAATGAAAAAAGAAATGCTGTTATTACAGGATACATGGGTTTCTGATGCGGCAAGAGAAACCATCCGTAAGTTTAATGCTGTTTCTGTCAGATTCGAAAAACAGAAGGAAATCATTGACAGTTATACCCGATTTTTACACCTGACCGTATCCTCCTATGATTCTTTGGAATCTACAATTACGGCCAATGCATCAGGTATGCAGGAATAAGCTTCTTTGTCTGTTTGTATTGTGTCTTACGTTATCAGGTTGCTCTGCAAAACATACAGAGATAATTACAGTAGGTGAATGGATCAAAGAGATGGTGGAACAGGCTGAGATTCCACCATCTTATGATTCCATCTCTTATTTTATGAATGTAGATAAAACTTCTCTTTATTATGATGCAATACAATCTGCCACAAAATACGGAATACTTTCCAATGAATATGCTTTGGATACAGATCAGGTTTTAAATAGAGAGTGGTGCGCTTATACGTTAATTAATTTATCGATGAGAAAGCTCACCAGTGTTTCTAATGTCAAAGATATTCAGAGAAGTATGTTCCCGCAACACGTGGAAACGGCCGTCAGCAGCGGGTTAATGGATACGGATAAGCACGGTCGTTTTAAACCAAAGGAAATTGTGGATAAGCAGGAAGCGTTGATTTTATTACAAAAAGTATTATCTTATATTGATCATCCGGAATTTGAAAACACCTTCAGTTATGAGGTCAATAAAGATATTACAACAACACCTTTAGAGGATGCTGTAGTAGACCCTGTAACATTACAGGCTAGTACACTAAGTGATGTTGAAAAAGGACAATATGTCAGTATCAGGGATACCGATGGTTCTGAAAATATTTATACAGTAGAGTCAGTTACTTCTGTGGAAGGAGGAAACCAGGTACAGTTACAGGTTGCTGATCCATTGGAATATCTAGAAAGCATGAACATACAGGGAGAAGAAGAGCTGGATTTTGAGAAAGCTGTACTTATTGATGGGGATACAGAAGCAGCAAAGAACATGTCCATGACTTCACGTTCAAAAACAATACAAGGGTACACTTTTGCCTATACAGTATCCAGAAACGGAGTAAGGGTGACAATTTCCAAACCTATGGAACATGGAGATACTTTGTACGGTGAATTGAAGTTAAATGGTATTCATGTGAAGTACAAATGGTTAACGGAAAAGAAAGATATTAAAAATGCATATTTTTCTCTGCAGGCACATAGCCAGGAATCTCTGGGTATTAAGGCAGGAAAGTATGCATCGATGTATGGCGATTTTTCTTCTTTATCTGCTGAGGATTTTATTGGATCTTTGTCTTCATTTCTAAAACCAAAGAGCGAAATCGAGGTAGTAGATATACCGATATGTACTTTACGTGTTCCTCTTGAAACGGCACAGATGTTAACTGTGAAAATCAGAATATCTGTAAAGATATATGCTTCTGGAAAAGCAGAACTGGTATTGTCTCAGGATCATGTATTGGGCTGTGACATTCGCAATGGTGTTCCACGAATGATTCATGATACCAAGCATAGTCAAAGCGCAACTTTAAGAGCTGACACATCCCTATGTACAAATCTGACATGTACTTTGGATTTTATTCAGGCTTCGTTAATGGATATTTATCTTGAAGCAGGTGCTAAAGCCTCTATTGCTTCGGTTGCACATCTGTATGATGATACAAATCATCATAAGGTGCAGACAGTGGATTATCCATTGGATATTGTGGATGAGCTATCTCAGCATAATGGTAATGTTTTATGCTGTGGAGATATGAAAGCATACTGGATATTAAATCTTGGATTGAATTCCTCTTCTACCATTACGGGAAAACTGGGACTGGGTAAAAAATATACATTGATGAATGAGAACAATGCACCATTATTTAAAGGACTTAATCAGCATATTGAAAATTTTAAAGTAGTGGACAAATGTACCAGAACAGACCGAAAAAAGAGCGAATTGAAAGATACTATTAAAGTGGATAAACAGATTACTTTATCCTCCTACAACCTTGTGGTACATATTGGCGAATCGAAATCATTTAAAATTACAGGTTTGCCTGCAGGATATACTGAAAAAGATTTAGTGTTTACCTCTAAGGACAATGCAATCGCACAGGTAAGTGCTTCTGGTGTTATATCGGGATATACAGTTGGTTCTACCTCTGTGGATATATCTACTTCAGATGGTAAATACTCACTCCAGGGTAATGTGCTTGTAACTAAAGGATAGTGTCATGTTATTGCAATGGGTAAGAGGAGAGAGGCTGTTTTCTAAAATTGTCGAAAACAAAAGTGCAAGCATTATCATAGACAGCTATACTGTTTTTTTCCACTATCTTGAAAATGAATGGAGAATACGTATTCCAGTATGTATGGAACTGATTAGTGAAAATACCTGTATGTATCGTGTTTCTTATCGGATTCAATATCTGCAGGAAATGATTACTGTACATATTTTCAGAGAGGAAAAAGGGTATTGTGCCTATGTGAAAAAGCAGCTTGAAAGCAAGGTGATTACACTTGGGAGTACACAGGATAATGCCATACAGATATTTGATGAGGAGCTTCAGGGACAGTTTATCCGTATAGATCTTCTTGAAGGTAAAATAGAGGGTTTACAGGAAGATATGCCTGGAATATTCTGTGAAGAAACATTACTGCATGGTTCCTGTTTTCAAAAAGGTAAATGGTATGCATTTTTAAACTTTCGTTTTTTAATTCACGATGATTTTCTGATGGTGAATACAGTGGAAAATTTTATCTGCCTTTTTGGGGAATATACTCCATATTGTAAATGTAAGGATCTTAAGAATGTTCCATATATTGAAAGAAACTATCTTCGTGGGATAAAAATCATCTCAGATAGCTTTACAGCGTCTTTAGATACCTCTTTTATTCCAGAACTATCTGAAACCAGACCGTTAATGTTTACAATAGGACCTGCCCTGTGTATGGTTTTTGGATCTTTAAGTTCCGGTATGTTTTCTGCTTATGAACGCTATCTTGAAACTGGTGAAACAGAAGCTATGCTCAGAATAATGATTTTACCATTGACGATGTTGATAAGTGTTCTCGTATTTACGCCTGTCAACAGATGGTGGGACAAACGCCAGCAGAAGAAAAAAATTCAGAAAGCAAGACAACAGCAACAAATCAATACTGATAATGTTCTTGCGTTGTATGTAAAACAAAAGCAGGAATGTGACACGTATCTTGAGACTGTTTTCCCATTGCCATATCAGATATTTCATACCGTACTTCAAAAACACAAGTTTACATATCTGGATACTATGCGCAATGACTTTCTGACAATTCGTTTAGGGAATAAGAAAACGAAATTTCCATTTGTTTTAGAGCAGAGCAAAGATATTCCCTGTGAACTTATTCATGAAACAGAAAAGATGGAGGAAAGGCCGTGTACTATGCATCTTCCATCCTGTCATCATCTGGAAATACATGATGAAAGTGAAACACGAGATCTTGAAAAGTATGTTTTACTGCAGCTGTTTACGCAGTATTCTCATGAAGATCTGTGCATTGTGTATAAGGACGCAATGCATAGATATCCACTTCTGGAAAAATTACCGCATATACTTACATCTAAGAATCAGACAGCTTCTGTATATGTATGCTTTGATGAAGAAGATACTGCAGATATGGAAGATAAAATTTGCATTTTCCTTTCTCACAGTAAACGGTATATCTATGATACGGTGGTATCTTTTCATGAACATCATGGAACTGTTCTGACGCGAAGTACTCAGAAAGAACAGGACTTTACTTTCTTCGAAAAAACAAACGATGTATTTGACAAAGTGACAGGATACTGTCTGCTTGATCAGGTTTCCTCATCACATGTGTCCTGTTCGTTTCTGCAATGTAATTGCGAGGAGGATTTGAACAGCCATACACTTTTAGAGCAATGGAATCGTAATCAGAATACGCATAGTCTTTTATGCTGTGTAGGAATAAGTCAACATCAGACGCCTTTATATCTCGATCTTCACGAAACAGGTGATGGACCGCATGGTCTTGTGGCAGGAATGACAGGGTCAGGAAAGAGTGAGTTTGTGATATCCATGATTCTGTCCCTTGCATTACGGTATAGTTATGAAGATCTGCAATTTGCCATTATCGATTTTAAAGGTGGCAGTATTCTGCAGGCTTTGAAAAAGGGACAGTATTTACTTCCACATATTACAGGATATCTTTCTAACCTGGATGTAGAGGAAATGGAAAGATCATTAATAGGATTTTCCAAAGAATGTACATACAGAGAAGAGTTGTTTACAGCAATGCATGCGTATGTCCATGAACCTGTTACATCTCTTGATTTGTATCAGAAGTACTGGACTTCAGAAAGCGGACTTCCTCGTTTAGGGCATCTTGTGATACTTATTGATGAGTTTGCAGAATTAAAAAGTGAAAAGCCGGATTTTATGGAAGATCTGATTCGTATTGCCAGAGTTGGAAGAAGTCTTGGAATGCACTTGATTTTAATCACACAAAGGCCGGGAGGAACTATTTCTTCTGAAATACGTGCAAATACAGCTTTTCAGGTTTGCCTTAAAGTTCAGAACGATCAGGATTCGATAGAAGTTATCAAAGAGAAAAATGCTGCATATCTGAAACAACCTGGTGACTGTATTCTGGTTTCTGCTACCAAACATATACAGGGTAAAAGCTTTTACTGTAATGAAAGGTGTAATGAATCTTTAAGAATTTTGCATGACAGTGATCTGCAAAGAAAGCATACAGATTCTATGACACCATCTGTAAGAGAGAAAATACTGGATACTTTCAGAGAGTTATCAGTTACACCTTTGCGACAATTATGGCTACCGCCCCTTGAAACCATTCAGAAAGACATGTTGAAGGAGGGAAGTATCGGTCTGGCGGATGAGTATTATGAAAGAAAATATGTTCCGGTATTTCTTGAAAGCTCTATGCTGGTATGCTGCAGAGAGGCACATAAAAGACAGTTGTTCTTTTTGCATGTATTGTATGGATTGTCAAAGTGTGAAATATATGTTCTTTCTGAAAACGAAAAAATGTTCAATTATCCTTGTGTAAATGCTGTTATAGGCACTGAGGAAACAGAACGGATTGAAGAACTGGAAAAACATATACAGGCATCTGAAACAGACATTATCGTGCTTATAGAAGATGTGGAAAGCTTTTTGAATGGGGAACAGGAAAACAAGGAGTTGCTTGAAAACTGGTTGAAGCGTTCTTCGAGTACAGGGTTTACTTTAATTTGCGGTATGTTACAGCTCGATACATTACGCTATGCCTTATCTTCGAGATTTAAAAGAAAACTTGTTCTGGATATACAGGATGCACAGTTGACAGGTGCTTTTCTGGATGGGAAGGTGCCGGTTAAAAAATTAGGAGATGCTCAGTGTCTTTTGAAGATGAATGAACATATTGTCACTATGACATATCCACTTGCAGATAATGAAACTTTTGAGGTTTTACAGAAGCGGACATGCTATACAGATTACAGAATCTATACTATGGAAGAAAAGGTACAGAATTTCGATACAGTTGGAAAAATATGTCTGGGTAAGAGATTTAGTGATGGACAATATATTTTTGCGGAAAACAATGAAAGAGTTGTCTTTATCAGCGTGTATTCTTCACAGCAGGAGAAATATAAAAAACATTTCGCATCAAGTATGTTCGTGTTCCTGACAGTGGATGAGTTTCAGAAAGAATTCAATAAATGGAAAAACCATGCATGTATTTTTTTAGGCAATGCCATAAAAGAGCAATATGTAATCTCCTATAAAAAGAAGATGAAAATGGGAAGAAATGATGCTGTTTATGTAAAGGAGTATGTGCATGCAAAAATAAGGATGGTTTATGTGGAATAAGAAACTGGAAATACATCTGTATCTGGTGATAGCACATCAATGGATGACATTGCTTGTGGAAGAAAGTAGAAATTTTCGGGAAATTTTAAACATGATA
>CAKVLT010000074.1 GCA_934757945.1 uncultured Bulleidia sp.
TTCGGCTATACACTTCCCACTATCTGGGTGTGTTTGGGACTTGCACCCGTTAGAGCGCGCCCATGGCGCGCAAACTACAAAAAAAGCAAAGACATATATCTTTGCTCATACATACTACTGTTAATACACTCTTTTGCCGTTCATCCATGTTTCAAGCACTTTGACATCATGGATATGATATGGATCAGTTTCAAACAGATTCTGATCCAGTACTACAAAGTCAGCCAGCATACCTGCCTGAATCTTTCCCTTGATATTTTCTTCAAAGGAAGCACGTGCACCTTCTGTTGTAAAAGACAAAATAGCTTCTTTTACAGTAAAAGCTTCTTCAGGAAGATATGGACCGATATGTTCTTTTAAAGTAGAACGTGTAATGGCGCACTGCATACCGCCAAGTACATCTGGAAGTTCTACAGGACAGTCAGACCCATTGGACACATGGACACCCTTATTCATCAATGTCTTAAAGTTATAACTGGAAGAAGCTCTTTCCTTACCAACTCTGTCTTCCACAATCTTGATATCATAATCCAGGAAGATTGTCTGTGCATAACAATGCAGATGCAACTTTGCCATTCTGTCCAGCTGATCAGGACGTGTAATCTGGCAATGGATAATACCGTGACGCGCATCCTCTCTTGGATTTTCGTTCTGTGCTTTTTCTATTGCATTCATGATTCTGTCCAGAATACCATCTCCGATGGAATGAATAGCTACCTGCATATTGTGAGTATGTGCATACCCTATCATTTCATCAAATGTTTCCTGAGAATATACCGGAATACCACATGTGGACGGATCATCAGCATATGGTTCACTCATATATGCAGTTCTTGCCCCAAGAGAACCATCTCCCAGCATCTTTAAAGGACCAAACTTGAAAAATTCACTTCCTTCACCTGTATAGTGACCTTCTTCTACAAAGCCTTTTAACCCTTCAATATCCGTAAAATGATTCTGTTCATAAATACGTACAGTCATCTTACCTTCTGCTTCCAGTTCTTTATATGCTGCAATCACTTCGTGATAATCAAGCCCATGGAATACCACAAAGTCATCTGTCTGACTGGAAGTCACACCGAAGGAATTCAGCTGTTTCATAGCTTTCAGCAACATCTGTTTCAAATCTTCTCTTGTAGGCTGAGGCAATTTGGAATACACCATATCCAAAGCATTTTCACGGAAGATACCTAATGGTTCTCCATTTTCATCGACATCAAATCTGCCACCCTCAATCTGTTTTGTATGCTTATCGATTCCAAGCATTTCAAGGCCTTTGGAATTGACTACGCAGGCATGACCGCAGGCTCTTACAATACAGATTGGGTTTTCTACCGAAATTTCATCCAGGTCATAACGTGTTGGAAAACGTCTTCCGTCACTGAAGAAATCATGATTCCATCCTCTTCCATTGACCCACTGTCCAGGTGCGTAATGACGATTCTGTATCTCATCTTTAATATACGCTTTCATTTCTTCTAAAGAACCGGTATGTTCTGCTAACAGTAAATCATTTAAGGCATAGCCGTCATTTAACACATGCATGTGAGAATCATTGAAGCCTGCACATACAAATTTGCCACCCAGATCATGTTGAGGCACATCCGGATATTGTTCCAGTACAGCAGCATTGCTTCCAGTTGCCACAAATTTGTTGTCATCTGTGACAAACGCTTCGGTAAATCCTTCTCCTGTAAAAACAGTACCGTTATAAAATACTTCCATGATTATTCCTCCACTTTCTTCGTGTCTTCATAGAAAAGAACCATATGCGGATCTACTTCACCAACACCCATATATCTGGCTTTATAGTCCTTCAGTAATCTGAAGTAATCATTGGATAACATCAGAATGACAAAGACGTTGACAAATGTAGGGATAGCAGATGTGATATCTACCACTGTCCAGATAAATCCCGTGTTCTGTGCATGTACAAGATAAACCGTCCACAAAAGACCCGGCAAAGCACGGACCGCATAGAATGCTTTGATTAAGAATTCAGAGAAGCGGGACTGCTTCATATTGATATGTTCCAGAATAGCAAGGTAGTAAGTGAACCATCCTCCGGAAGTAGTCACTGTAAAGATAATCATGATGATAGCCAGTAATACACTTCCGGCAGTTCCAAAACTCTTATTGAATGCACTTAATGCAAGAGCACCACCTGTAAGACCATCTGCCCATACACCGCTTAAAATAACAGATAATGCAGTAATACTGCACACTACAAATGTATCAAAGAATACTTCAAAGGATCCCCATAAGCCTTGTTCTACAGGATGAGGTGTATCCGCAGAAGAATGAATCATAGGAGAAGTACCCCAGCCGGCCTCGTTGGAATATACAGAGCGTGCCATACCTGTCTGAACAATCTTAGACACAGCTGCACCTGCAAATCCACCAACTGCCGCAGTACCTGTAAAGGCATTTGTAAAGATAGCACTGATAGCTGCAGGAACTGCCTGAATATTGACAATGATCATTAAAAGCCCCATCAGAATATAGGCAATACTCATAAAAGGAACCAGTTTACTGAAGATGGAAGCTACACCCTTTATACCACCGGATGTAATGACATAAGTAAGAATGCAAAGAAGAGTACCCACAACAATTCTTCCATCAATAAAATAACCAAATACTGAAACTCCATTGAAGTTAAAGGCACCTGCCACAACTTCAGAAGCTGTCAGATTACTGGAAGTGATAAAGAATGTAGAGAAAATACCAATACCGAAAATCACAGCCAGAATCTTCCATGCATTTCCCCAATGACGTTTTTCTCCAAGACCTTTCTGCATGTAGTAGGTAGGTCCGCCGTATTTCTCTCCATTACTGTTAGTTCCACGATAGTAACAACCCAATGTAACTTCTACCTGTTTTAAAATCAGCCCAAGACAGGATGTTAACCACATCCACAGTACAGCACCAGGTCCACCACTGGCAACCGCTGTAGCCACACCTGCAATATTACCAAAACCTACAGTTCCACCAATTGCAGTACAGATAGCTTCAAATGGTGAAATGGATTTTTTATCTTCAGAAACCTTTGTACTCTTCTGTGTAATGGTTCCGACAGTATGTTTCAGTATCCAGCCGAAATGACGGAACTGAAAGAATCCCGAGCGAATTGTAAAGTACAAGCCTGTAATTAACATTAAGGCGATGAGTGGTACTCCCCAAAGAATACCGTTTAACCAGTCTAAAAACGCAATCATAAAATTTCCTCCTGTTCCTTACAATGCAAGAAGAGATTAAAAAAGTGATAGCTTACATGCTATCACTCGAATTTCTTATACAAATTCAATCAATAGCTCCTCCACTGTGATATCAGTGAGAGTACATAGCATATTCTGTTATGTACCAACTCGAAGAATTGTCAGCTCTTCGGTTTCGGCAATTTTCCCTTTCTATCTGCTTCATGGAAGCGACACTTCTCTGCAGATATACTCTTGTCAACTGCTCCTCTATTGTAAGGCACTGTTTATGATACGCCAGTTTTGATATATAGCAATCAAATTTTTCACAATCTGCTATTCTTTAACAAAAAAGCCTTCGATACATACCGAAGACTATACCTGTTATTTCTTACAAGAGACAAGATTCTGTAATCTTTCAAGATCCTCAGTATCCGGATGAGAAAGAGCTTTATCAAAATTAGCAATCAGCGCATCCACATTAGGAATCGGTACAGGACTGTTTTTCATTTTGATATAACGATCTTTCACAGACTGAGGCATCTTACCCTGGCACATATAGGTACCAACAACTGAATTACTCTTATCCAGATGTTTCTGTACTCTGGAAAGAATTTTTTCAAAATATGCAGCACTCTCTCCAAACCCTGCCGTTCCAAACAGGAACACTTCTTTATGATGCAGACTCTTTAAAAATTCGGAAATTTCCTCACTGCAGGTTCCCTTATCCGTCCAGAAACCTACATAGATTTTATCTGCCTGCAGTGCCTGCTCACAAGGCTTTCCCTTATATATACACTCTTCTGCCGGTAAAACAGAAGAAATGCTGTCTGCAAGAAGTTGGGTATTACCTGTGTTACTGCTGAATACTATAGAATATGTCATACATTCTCCTTTACTTATCATCGATACCTGTGTGAACATGTATCTTTTACATTCCTGAAGATATCTTTTGCAACAATCCAGTTAACTGTTGTTTTTCATCCTGATTCAGATTCTTTAACACTGTATCATCCCAATCATAAAACACCTGATGTGCTTTTTCAAAGACACGGGCACCCTGATCTGTCAGATGCAGAGCATAACACCTTCCATGTTTTTCTTTTGTCATCAGTCCCTGTTCTTCAAGACGCTGTATACTTCTTTGACTATGACCCCAGTCCATTCCAAGATCTTTTGTCAGGCTGGAAGGCGTACATCCGGGATGTTTTCCAATATACGCAATAAAGAACAGAAGGCCAAAATTCACCCCATCTTGTTTCAGTTCATCCGAAGTAAAAGCGTAAAAGCTTTTATACAGCAAAGTCACGTAAAAAGAAACTGTATTCAGATACATTATTTCACCTCGAAAAGACTATATGCCTGTCACTTGACTTTGTCAAGTATAGGCTAAAAAAGAAAGCTGACACATGATCAGCTTTTTATGCTTTCTGTGAACTTGCCTGCGTTTTCATTTTCTGATAGCTGACCAGTTCTACTTTTGCAGTAATTTTATCTTCCTTTCTTTCCGCCACAATTTCCACGGTATCTCCAATGTTTTTAGACTGAACATATGTTGCAAGATCACTGTTTTCTTTAACCGCATTGCCATCTACGCTGACAATTCTGTCACCTACTTTTAATCCTGCCTCATCAGCATTAGAAAGATCACTGATAGCCGCAATATATACACCATCTGTATATCCCTCTGTATTACTTACATATCTGACTGTAAGACCAAGAGCGGCTTTATCGGTTTCTGCAGGTTCTTCAGTGCTTCCGTTTTCTTCGCCTTTTTCTTCCGGCACTGTATCAAAAGGATTTCCTTCCTCCGGTTGTGCAGCCGCAATATCCTTACTGGAAGAAGTCTTTGTACCGATATCAGAGTAGTTACCTACAATGCCTCCGAAAAATCCACATACAAAGCAGAATATACCAAGACAAAAAAGACTGGCAACTCTTTTCCCGTTCCATTTGGAAGCTGTTTTCTTTATTTCCGGTGTTTTATTTTCTTCACTCATATTCTATCACCTCTTAAACACTATGTATCATAATAGCAGAATGTGAACAATGAATGAACAAAAAATGAGAAATACAGGAAAACTTTCATGGTACAATACAGTCATGGACACCACAAAAGAAAGTATTGCCAAAGCTATCAAGAAATGCATGTTAAAAGCACCATTGGAAGATATTACTGTCAAAGAGGTATGCTCTGTCGCTAACCTCTCCAGACAGACCTTTTATCGTTGTTTTCAGGATAAATACGATCTTATCAACTGGTATTTCGACACTTTGCTGAATGCCTCCTTCGACCAGATGGGTGCAGGAAGAACCATCCGTGAAGGATTAGACAAAAAGTTTACATATATTCAAAACGAAAAAGTATTCTTCAAAGCTGCTTTCTCTTATTCTCAGCAAAATAATCTGAGAGACCATGATTTCGAAAAAATCTTTGGTTTCTATAAAAATCTCTATAAAGAAAAAAGCGGGGTCCCCCTCAAAGGCACTCCACTGGATTTGCTGGAAATGTACTGTCAGTCTTCTGTATACATGACAGCCAAATGGATTTTGAAAGACTGTCCGAATACTCCTCAGAAACTGACTGAACTTATGGTACAGGCCATGCCGGAAGAACTCAGAAACATCTTCAATAAGTTAGATATTCTGGAATAATCACAAAGGTTACACTGAGTAAAAAGTGTAACTTGTTTTATTTGTGAAACATTTAATAATAATAGTGTAAGCGGTATCATCCGCACAAGGAGAATATATTTTTTATGGCAAACAGAATCTCATTAAACCCTGTTTCCTACCATGGAGCAGGTGCAGTTCAGGAAGTCGTCACAGAAATCAAAGCGCACGGCTTTACAAAAGCTTTTGTAGCAAGTGATCCTGATCTTGTAAAATTCAATGTCACTTCCAAAGTAACAGATTTACTGGAAAAAGCAGGCATTCCTTATGAACTGTATTCCAACATCAAACCAAACCCTACTATTGAAAACGTTACTTCCGGTGTAGAAGCTTTCAAAAAGAGCGGAGCTGACTGTATCGTTGCTGTAGGTGGTGGTTCCTCCATGGACACATCCAAAGCTATTGGTATTATCATCACCAATCCAGAATTTGAAGATGTACGTTCTTTAGAAGGTGTAGCACCTACAAAGAACCCATGTGTTCCTATCATCGCCGTTCCAACAACAGCCGGAACAGCTGCTGAAGTAACTATCAACTATGTTATTACAGATGTTGAAAAACAGCGTAAATTCGTTTGTGTTGATACACACGATATGCCAATTGTTGCTGTAGTAGACCCTGAAATGATGTCCACAATGCCTAAGGGATTAACAGCTGCTACTGGTATGGATGCTTTAACACATGCCATTGAAGGGTACACAACAAAAGCCGCATGGGAAATGACAGATATGTTCCACCTGGAAGCTATCCGTTTAATCTCCAAATACCTGCGTTCTGCTGTAAACAATGAAAAAGAAGGCAGAGAAGGTATGGCTCTTGGCGAATATATTGCCGGTATGGGTTTCTCCAACGTAGGTCTCGGTATTGACCATGCGATGGCACATACATTAAGTGCTCATTATGACACACCTCATGGTGTTGCATGTGCAAGCTTACTTCCAATTTCCATGGAATTCAACAGAGACTATTCTGGTGAAAAGTACAGAGAAATTGCAAGAGCAATGGGTGTGGAAGGTGTAGATTCCATGAGCCAGGAAGAATACAGAGACGCTGCCATCAATGCAGTACAGACTCTTTCCAATGATGTTGGTATCAATCCTAAGAATGAAAAGATCACAGAAGAAGATCTGGATCAGCTGGCAATTGATGCATTAAATGATGCGTGCTACCCAGGTAACCCAAGAGAAGCTACTAAGGAACAGGTTATCGAATTATTCAGAAAACTGATGTAAGCATTCCAGACGAAAAGGTGAACATATGTTTCACCTTTTTTGTACCATAAATGATATGTATACCTGCACTCCCTCTGATATTTTCATATCTTTCCCAAATAAGCAAATAGTTTTCCCCCGACTATTTAACTGCCTATATTATATCTTTTCTAAAAGTCAGTACGCAATAGAGCCATGTTTCACTGCATTTTGAGAAGAATGCCTGTAAACACCCATTTCGGACATAAAAAAAGCAGAGTGTTTCGAAACACTCCACTGAACATCATTTAATCGATGACTTTGCATCCACCGTCTTTTCTGACTTTCAATACGTGACAGCTGCCTTCGCCGAAGACTTTTTCAATACCTTCTTTATAGACTGCAACATAGTCATCTTCCACAAAGGCCTGGATGGTTCCTGCAAATCCACCACCGTGAACTCTGACAACACCATGATTACCAAGAAGTTTTTCACTCATGCCGATACCTAAAGATACAGCCTGATTTTGTGCATCACTTGCCGCAAATACATTCTGCAGGTATTTGAAACTGGAATTGCCGGATTCCTGAATATAGTGTCTGAATCCTTCAAAGTCAGAATTCTGCAAAGCATTTACCAGTTTGGCAACTCTCTTGTTTTCTTCAAAGAAATGATACGCTCTCAGAACTGCTCTGTCTTTGCATGTTTTTCTTAATTCTGCGATATTTGCGTAGAAGTCATCCTCATTCACTTCTCTTAAGAAATCCTTACCAAAGAAATTAGCTACCTTTTTCATTTCCTGTGGAATTGCAGCATATTCATCTGTCAGATCTGCATGGCTTCCTTTTGTATCTACAATACATAAAGAATGATGAAATTTGGAGAAATCCACATCCACATGTTCAATAACAGGTGCAGAAGTATCTTTAAAATCAATAGAAATCAGACCACCCACTGCACATCCACACTGATCCATCAGTCCGCATGGTTTACCAAAATAGACATTTTCAGCAAACTGCCCCACTTTGGCAATCGTCACCATATCAATACTCATGTCATTATACAGACCGGAAATAATCGTACCGATAATGGTTTCAAAAGAAGCACTGGAAGATAAACCTGCACCCATCAGGACATCACTTGTAATAAATGCCTTGAATCCGCCAATGGTATATCCTTCCTGAGACAGCTTATATAAAACACCTCTGATAAGACCTTCGGAAGTACCTTCTTCCTCATCTCTTTTTTCCAGATCATTCAAATCAATCTCCTGAATATCAAAACTGTCGGAAACTACTTTGACACTGCCTTCTTTTTTACTGACAATACCAATGCCGTCCAGATTGATAGCAGCCGCAAGAACACAACCGTGCTGGTGATCTGTATGATTACCACCTACTTCACTTCTTCCTGCTGCGCTGTAGATACCTACCTCTTCATCACCATAAAGAGAAATGTATTTATCAATGGCTTTTACATATCTTTCTCTTTGATACTCCAGTAAAGATTCATCCGCATACAGATCTTTGATCTTTTCATCCAGTTCATGATTCTGGATATTTTGTTTTAATGCACTCGCTAAAATCATACTCAGTCCCTTTCTGTTGTAAATGTGTATGTTGTATAAGAACGATACGTCTCTCCTGCTTTCAATACTGTAGGAGACGGATCTTCTTTATGAATACTGTCAGGCATGTATTGCGTTTCAATACATAATGCATCTTTTTCTTCCAGAGGAAGATTTCCCTTACCAGCCTGTCCTGCAAGATAATTGGCACTGTATATCTGTGCCTGTGGAAGTGAGGTAGATACTGTCAGAGTAATACCCGTTTCCTTACACGTTAACTGTACCTGATTCTTGTTTGCATCAAACAGGAACGGATGATCATACCCCTTTCCAATCTTTGTCTGTTCATGAGGAATCTGCAGATTATCTCCAATTCTTGTCGGAGTTCTGAAATCAAACGGGGTACCCATCACGTCAATAATCTCTCCATTGAACAGTCCGTCTGTATCCACACAGCCAATCTGACTGCCTTTTACGCATAAGACATGATCCAGTATCGAACATGGCCTGCCACTCAGATTAAAGTAGGAATGGTTGGTCAGATTCACAAGCGTATCTTTGTCCGTAGAGGCTTCATAATGTGCTGTTAAAGAACTGCCTGAAAGTACATACTGCACTTTCACTTCCAGCTTTCCAGGATATCCTTCTTCACCATCCTGTGCAGTGTACGTAAATAACACACCGTCTTCCAGGAAAGTATAGTCAAAGAATTTATACGAGAAACCATCTATTCCCCCATGCAGGGAGTTAGGCCCGTTGTTTACAGGCACATGGTACTCTGTATCTCCAAGTGTAAAAGTGCCTTTTGCAATTCTATTGCACACTCTTCCTACAAAAGCGCCTAGATACGTACCATCTTTTTTTGCATAGTCTTCTTCATGTGCAAATCCCAGAACACAGTCTGTCCACTGT
>CAKVLT010000075.1 GCA_934757945.1 uncultured Bulleidia sp.
CTGATTCAAAAGGCTTAAGCAATTTTGAATTTAGTAGAAACATAATTTTATGAGGCACCAGAAATGATGCGGCAATACTGGCTGCCCCTAAAAGTCTTAAAGAAATACACTGCAATGCAAGTGATAAACGAGGATTATATAGCAAATAATCCATCAATAGTTTCACGCATTAAAAAAAGGATTAAAACCATATGGGTTTAATCCTTTTTACCATTTACTCACCTAAAGTACTCTCTAAGAGAATTAGGATATCCTATAAAAACCACAGAAGTCTCTGGATTTTTACTTATTTACTTGCCTTGATGAGAAGGTCGGTAATCTTTCTGGAATATGCGATAGGATCTTCGATTGGTAATCCCTGAATTAGTAATGCCTGGTCATACAATACTTCGCTGTAATCCTTTAATGTTTCGGTGTTGGAAACTTCATCCTGTAATACTTTAAAGATAGGATGGTCAGAATTTATTTCCAGAATCTTGTTGGCCTTAACACCATGATTCATAGGGTCCTGAGACATGTATTTTTCCATTTCCAGAGATACACCATCATCAGATACGATGATAACAGGGTCATCTTTCAAACGGGAGGAAATACGCACTTCTTTTACTTTTTCGCCAAGAGCTTCTTTCATAGCACTCAGCAAATCTTTATTTTCCTCT
Source organism: uncultured Bulleidia sp. (assembly GCA_934757945.1). GTDB lineage: Bacteria > Bacillota_I > Bacilli_A > Erysipelotrichales > Erysipelotrichaceae > Bulleidia. The sequence continues at coordinate 660 of CAKVLT010000075.1, forward strand.
GTCTTTTCTTCGATAGCCTTCTTTTCTTCTTCGCTGTCCAGGTCAAGATCACCCTTATTGATACTCTTGAAAGGTTTATCTTTGTAGGAATTCAGAATACCAGAGAAGAATTCATCTCTTTCATCCAGGAAGTACAATACTTCATATCCTTTATCCTGTAATTTCTTTAATACAGGATTACGTTTGATTTCTTCAATGGAAGAACCACATGCATAGTAAATAGCTTTCTGGTCTTCTTTCATGTTATCTACATATTCCTGCAGTGTGACATATTTATCTTCTTTACTGGACTTGAATAAGATGAGATCCTGAAGTTTATCTTTGTTCATGCCATAATCTTTGTACACACCGTATTTGAGGTTCAGACCAAAGTTATCAAAGAATTTTTCATAGCTTTCTCTGTCTTTACTCAACATTTCTTCCAGTGCTTTGTGAATCTTTGTCTCTATAGATTTTGCAATAGCTTTTACCTGTCTGTCCTGCTGCAGGATTTCTCTTGAAATATTCAGGTTGAGATCATCACTGTCTACAAGGCCTGTAACGAAACGATAGTAATCAGGTACAAGATCTTTTGCTTTATCCAGAATAAATACACCTTTGGAATATAACTTTAATCCTGGTTCAAAATCAGAGTAATAGAAATTGTATGGAGTCTTGGAAGGGATAAATAACAGGGCTGTATAGGAAGCGGTACCTTCAACGTTGTAATGAATAACTTTCTGAGGATCTTCCCAGTCGTTGAATTTTGCTTTATAGAACTCGTTATATTCTTCCTGTGTAATCTTGCTCTTTGGTTTCTTCCATAATGGGACCATGCTGTTCAAGGTTTCCATTTCTGTAGTGGTGATGGTTTTTTCCTTGTCAGTTGGATCAGGAATGGATTTTTCACATTCCATTTCAATAGGATAACGTACATAATCACTGTACTTCTTAATCAGATTACGAATGGTATATTCTTCAAGATATTCGGAATAGTTTTCTTCTTCTGTATCAGCTTTCAGGTTTAATGTGATACGTGTACCAATGGAGTCTTTATCAATCTTGGAAAGAATATATCCGTCTTCTCCTGAAGAACTCCAGGAATATGCCTGAGGGTCTGAGGCACTCTTAGATTCTACAAGAATTCTGTCCGCAACCATAAAGGCACTGTAGAAGCCTACACCGAACTGTCCGATGATATCAATGTCATCATGGGCTTTATCCATAGCTTCTCTAAATTCTGCAGATCCTGATTTTGCAATAGTACCAAGGTTTTTTTCCATTTCTTCACCGGTCATACCGATACCGGTATCTTCGATGATCAGCTGTCTTGCGTCCTTGTTTCTTGTGATAGTGATTTTGAGATCCTGAGAGCTGACTGGATATTTCTCTGGTTCACGGATAGAGAGATAATGACGTTTATCCAAAGCATCACTTGCATTGGAAATCAGTTCTCTTAAAAAGATTTCTTTATTGGTGTAAATCGAATTGATCATCATTTCTAATAGTTTTTTTGATTCAGCTTTAAACTGTTTCTTAGCCATATAGTTTGCCTCCTTTTAGCACTCACGAGTGCTGACTGCTAATACATATTAGCACTCTGATGTAGAGATTGCAAATTCATATAGTCAAAAATATAGAAATACTCTATAATTAATCGTATATTAATGATCCTGCAGATAATCAATAATATTCAAGAGAAAAGGAGAAAATATCATGGGAACCGATAAGAAATCCCACAAGTATAGTTCTATAGAAGAACAAGATTTTTTTGCAAGTAAACTGAAAGAATTACGACATGATGAGCATATCACACAGAAAGAGCTGGCAGAGGATATTAATATCAATTACCGGACGATTTCAAGGTATGAAAACTGCAAGGCAGAGCCTTCAGTTGATCATCTGCATCTTTTAGCTCAGCATTTTAAAGTGCCGATTTCCTTTTTCTCTGTGATGGATGATATCACTGCAGAAGATGTGGAACTTTTAAGATATATTCAAAGTCTGACAGATTTTGGAAGAGAGGTAATTCATCGTTTGATAAAGGAGCGTTTGGAATAATATGAATGTTAAAGTGTCAGAAGTTCGCGAAAAAGTGAAGGAAGCATGTGGAAAAATGGCAATGGTTTACCATGAGGACATTCTTTCTGCTTTAAAGAAAGCACAGGAAAATGAAGAAGGTATTTCTAAAACCGCTGTGAATATGTTGCTGGACAATGCTGAAATTGCTGCAAATGAACAGATTCCTATCTGTCAGGATACAGGCATGGTCATTGCCTATGTACAGCTAAGTCAGGAAGTGCATATAGAAGGCGGTGCATTGGAAGAAGCTATTCAGCTTGGGGTAGAAGATGGGTACAAAGACTATTATCTGCGTGCCAGTGTTGTGGATGATCCGTTGTTTCAAAGGGTAAATACGCGTACCAATACACCGGCAATCATTTATTATACATTTAAAGAGACGGGTCCTTTGGAAATAGAGTTGATGGCTAAAGGCTTCGGATCTGAAAATATGTCTCGTGTTGCTATGTTAAAACCTGCTCAAGGAGTACAGGGTGTGAAGGATTTTGTGCTGGAAACCATACGCCTTGCAGGTCCTAATGCCTGTCCGCCAATGGTTGTTGGAGTGGGTATAGGTGGTACATTTGACTATTGTGCCTGCTTATCCAAAAAAGCATTATTAAGATCACTTGAACAATCTCATCCAGATCCTGAGTATGCTCGTTTAGAAGAAGAACTGACACAACAGGCGAATGAACTTAAGATAGGTCCTATGGGACTGCATGGTAAGACAACTGTACTGAAGGTGCAGATTGAATCCTTCCCGACACATATTGCAGGATTACCTGTAGCTGTAAATATATGTTGTCATGCCTGCAGACATGAAAGGCTGGTGTTTTAAATGAAAAGAGTACAATTACCTTTATCTGATGAAGATATCTCTACTTTGAAGGCAGGAGAATATGTGTTGCTCAGCGGCATAATGTATACAGCCAGAGACGCTGCGCATAAACGTCTTCTGGAATGTATTACTTCCGGCAAACCACTGCCTTTTGAACTGGAAGGACAGATGATTTATTATGTGGGACCTACTCCAAATAAACCTGGTTGTGCCATAGGCAGTGCAGGTCCAACTACTTCCAGCAGAATGGATGCCTATACGCCATCATTACTGGAAAGAGGGTTGAAAGGCATGCTTGGAAAAGGGAAAAGAAGTCCTGAAGTAAAGCAGGCTATTGTACAACATCATGCTGTATACTTTATTGCCTGTGGTGGAGCAGGTGCGTTGTTATCTCATTGTGTTAAAAAAAGAGAAATGGTTGCCTATGAGGATTTATTATCTGAAGCCATTACCAGACTGACGGTGGAAGATCTTCCATGTTTTGTCGGTGTAGATTGTACAGGAAAGGATGTCTATGATTGCGATTAGTGCATGTCTGGCAGGGAAATGCTGTAAATACAACGGAGGTTCCAATGAAGTAGAAAGCTTCAGAAAAATCTACGAATCTCAGGAGGCTATCCTGATCTGTCCTGAGGTAGAAGGAGGACTACCTGTACCAAGAGTTCCCAGTGAAATTGTGCAGGATAAAGTCTTGACGAAGGATGGAAAGGATGTGACGGAAAATTACAGGCAGGGTGCTTTGAAATGCCTTGAAAAATGTAAGGAAGCACATTGCACAATGGCTGTTCTAAAGGCAAGAAGTCCAAGCTGTGGTGTGGGTGAAGTATATGATGGTACTTTTTCTCATACTGTAGTTAAAAAGGATGGTATCTTTACACAGCTTGCCAGAGAAAACGGTATTTGCTGTATGACAGATGAAGAGTATCTTCAGAAAATATAATGTAATAATCAGAAGGACATATGTTCAAAGAATTAGGACATATGTTTTTTTTGTTATGTCCTGCTTCGCGAAAAATACACATATCTAAATAGAAAGAATGGAAACTCCCACCAATTCTTTTGTGAAAAAGCTTTGACTGCACGTGACGTGCAGTTTTAAGTTGGAAAGGAAAAGATAGATATGATGTTGCGAGAAATATGTAGTGAATTTGAAATTTCAAGAAGAACTGTACAGGGATATGAAAAAGCAGGACTTGTGTCTGCAAGTGGGCGAAACAAATATGGACATTTGCAATACGATGATAATGCAATACAGAGAATTGCCAAAATTAAGTTCTATCAGCAGCTGGGTTTCAGTCTGAAAGAAATAACAGAGATTATTGATGCACCAGATGCAGTATTGAAAGCAAGGCTTGAAAAACAGGTGGAAACACTGAATAAGGAAAAGGAGGAAATGCAGGAATTGATAGAAAAGGCTGAGCAGATGATTAAGGCATTATAAGTGTAATGAAAACAATGTATACTATACATAAGAGATAACACTGTTTTTTTGTACACCAAACGCAAGAAAACATGGAAGGGAGCAAGTATGTCATCATTAACATTATTTACAATTCTTCTCATCATGGGAATAGTTTTACTATTCTATGGATTCAAAAGGTGCGGTAAAGAAAAAGTAATACCGCTGATAATCAGCATAGTACTGATTGCACTGGGAGGATTTGGAGTATTTACGTCATTGTTGTAAGACAATAAAGCAGGAGAGAAAACAGGGTATGAAGAAAATGAAAGAATATGCTGTACGTTTACTGGCAGTTGCAGGGGTTTTTGCTATAGGAATGGATTTGGTAAAAGCTTACACGGAATCACATACACAGGTGGAGGATAACAAAAAATCGACAGTGACCGTTATACAGGAAAAACTGGACGAGATGGCAGAATTAAATACTGGAAGTTATTTGTGTACAAGTGTGTTGAATAAGAAGGATTCGAAAAAAATTCTGTTACTTAAATTTGAGAGAGGAATGATTATTTCCTATGACTGTACGGTAAAAGCAGGAATTAAAGATCTGACACAGGCTGAAGTAACTCAGAAAGAGGATAAGGTACTGGTCACATTGCCTGAGGTAGAAATTACAGGAGTGGAAATCGATAATGACTCTTTTCAGAAATATGATGAATCTGATAATGTCTTTAATAGAATAACTGTTGATTTTGTGAATGATGCACAGCAGGAATTAAAGGAACAAATCTGTGAAAGTGCAATTGAAAAAGGGGTTCTTGAGGTAGCAGAAACGAATGCAGAGAAAATACTGAAGGAATTGCTGGAAAGTCCTGATGGAGAATATACAGTTGAAATTCAGTGGAAAGAAGCATAAAGGCTGGTTGGATAAGATTGCACTTCCTGCATCACTTATGGTAAAAATAGACTACAATATATACCGTATACTGAATATATGAGGAGTGTGCAATATGAGCAAAACAGTCTATGAAAAATCATTAGAATTACATCAGAAACATACAGGAAAACTGTGTGTAGCTCCTAAGGTTCCATGTGACAGTGCAGAAGATCTTTCTTATGCCTATACACCGGGAGTAGCTGAACCATGCAGACAAATTCATGAGAATCCTGAAAACAGCTATGTATATACAGACAGAGACAACATTGTAGCTGTAATTACAGATGGTACAGCTGTATTAGGCTTAGGAGATATCGGCCCTGAAGCGGCTATGCCGGTAATGGAAGGGAAAGCATTACTTTTAAAGAGGTTTGCAGGTATTGACTCCTGGCCATTATGTCTGAATACAAAAGATCCAGAAGAGATTATTTCCATATGTAAGGCCCTGGAACCAAGCTTTGGAGCTATCAATCTGGAAGATATTTCTGCGCCGAGATGTGTGGAAATTGAAAGAAGACTGATTCAGGAAATGCATATTCCTGTTTTCCATGATGATCAGCACGGCACTGCTATTGTGGTTCTTGCTGCTTTAATTAACGCATTAAAGCTGAAAGGATCCACTCCTCAGGAAGTTAAGGTGGTTGTTTCAGGGACAGGAGCTGCTGGAAGCAGTATTATCCGCATGCTGTATAATTATGGGTTTACGCATATTTATGCTTTTGATATTGATGGATGTTTATCCAAGTCTCATGCAGAAGACTATAACTCGTTGAAGAAAGAATTGTTGGAATATGTCAATCTGGATGACCAGGAATATGGTTCATTGGCAGAAGGCATGAAAGGCGCAGATATCTTTATTGGTGTTTCTGCTCCAGGCATTGTGACAAAAGAAATGGTTGCCAGCATGAACGAAAAGAATATAGTTTTCTCCATGGCAAATCCTGAACCTGAAATCAGGTATGAAGATGCTAAAGAAGCAGGTGCATGGATTATAGGAACAGGCAGAAGTGACTATCCTAACCAGGTAAATAATCTTCTTGCTTTCCCTGGTATTTTCAGGGGTGCTCTGGATGCTCATGCAACAAAGATTACAGAAGGAATGAAACTTGCTACTTCCAGAGCTATTGCGTCATTGGTAGATGAAAAAGATCTTAGAAGAGACTACATTATTGTGTCTCCGTTTGATGAAAGAGTGGTTCCTGCTATCTCCAAAGCAGTACAGGAACAGGCTGTAAAAGAGGGCGTTGTAAGATGATGAAAAAGTGAGTGTATACTCACCTTCGAGTGTACAAAATCTCTGAAATGCCAACAAAACAAGTATGTATTTCTCTGAGATTTATGGTTATTAAATAGTTTGATTGCTATAATAAAAGTAGTTAAAAGTTCGAGTAATCGCGGGGGGGGTTCCTTTGAAACAAGTAAATATGAAAAAAGACTATCGTGAAAAATTGACGTCTTTCAGGATAGCATGCAGAATATACTATAAAGAAAAAGATGAAATGCATCGTATTGAAATGGAACATCCTTCTTTTAAACAAGATGTACAACAGGATTCTGTCTTTTGTATAGGACTGGAAGAAAATTCGGGAAAGGGAGATCTTGAATTGTATCAGTTTTTAAAAGAAGATGTTACGTATGTGGATGACATGTTTAAGAAAATCAGAAAGGTGTGCGGGGTGAATGCCAGCGTCTTTTTGTGGACTTTATTTGTGGAATCCGAAACACAGGAAGCAGTTGCACATATCTATGGGCTTTCCAGAAGACAAGTGCAATATGCCATGAACAAATGGATGCATATGGTATTAGATGATGATGCAGAATAATATTACAACATGTAGAGAATTTAAAAATGAATGTCGTAATTACTTTTTCTACATTTCTAAGATTAACCGTATTTTAGAAACAAAAAGAGGTATTGAATACCGTATGGAAGGCGTGCATTCCATAGATTTTCAGAAACTGCCTGGTACAAAAGGGGTTTCAAATTATGATTGTCGTCTGGGTTTGATGGATATTAAGAAACAGCTTGATGAACAGTCACAGGAGTATCTGAATCGTCTGGAATATATTCTGGATGTGTTTAATGCCTTTCCGGTACGCGCCTACAGAGTTATTGGATGGAAAGCTTACATCCAGGGAGATACAGTCACAAGTATTGCAGAAAAACTTGGGTGTTCTCCTGACAGCCTTTTAAAAGATCTTAAAAATCAGGTGAATGCGGCATTACAGATTATTAACAGAACTAAATAAGGTTCTTCCGAAAAAGGAAGAACCTTATTTTTTATATGTACGTACTACAAATTGTGCTGTAACGTTTAAAGAAGAAAGGTTTTGAATTTTTTCCATTCCCTGTTTTCCTGTTTTATAGGCATAAGGGGTCATTTTGAATAAAGACAGCAGGGCAGAAGTATCTGCAGAAAAGCTGTGTTCAATGGTTTTTTCTTCTATGAGCTGCAGAGGGATATCTATATCCTTGACTATATTTTTATATGGCTTGTCGTAGATGACCTGTTTTAATTCGAAAAGATGCTCGGGGCCTGGTGTTACTAAAGTAAATGTGCCACCTTGCTTTAATACACGGGGGATTTCTTGTGAAGAGACCGGAGCAAAGCAGGTAATGACGGTATCTATACTGTTATCTTCAAACGGAAGTTCAAAGATACTTGAAAGAATATACTGCGTAGTTTTATCCTGGCGTGCCGCATGTCTTAAAGCCTCTTTGGAAAGGTCCAGACCATATTTCTCTTTGCCTGAAAGACAGCAGGTATAGTACCCTTCTCCGCAGGCAAGATCTGCCACAATATCTTCTTCATGAGTGTGTCTGACTAATTCTTCTTTTAAAAAGGCATAGGCACCTGTAGATAAAAAATCTGTACGTGCCTGTACCATTTCCTGGTTATCCCCATGATTGGCTTTGTTTGTCTGATACAGGTACAGATAACCTGATTTATTAAAATCAAATGTATGATGTTTTTCGCATATCATACTTTTGCCTTCTTTTTGTAATGGAAGGTGACATACAGGACATAGTAATCGCATGTCTGCATTATACCAGTAAAAAAACAGGTGAATCAATCAGAATTCGCCTGTTCTCTTTCCAGTTTGGAATATCTGCATCCACAATAGGATTGCCTGTATATATTGTACTCATCACAGATAGCGGCGGAAATCAACGCGCCATTAGCTTTTTTGAAGTCTGACACAAGATACTTTGTATCATGAAACAAGGTATCTAACTGTAAACCAATTTCATTGAGTTTCTGAGAATCTTTCTGTCTGGAAAATGTCATGACAGTTGTGAAGTAATCAAATCCGTTTTCCTGGCCATATTGGAACACGGTTTTCATTCTGTCTGCATAACATCCGAAGCAGGATTTCCACCCTTCAGGATCTGTACTGCGGTTTTTCAAAACAGTGGATTCATAAACAGGATATGTATATTCTCCTTCAATAACAGGAATGGAATCCTGATATCGTTCATGAATATAGCGTTTGATTTCAGCGAGTCTGTGTTGATATTCTTCTTCCGGATATATATTTGGATTGTAGTAATACAGAGCTACTTCACATCCGTTTTCCAGAAGAAATTGAATAGGCCAGCAGGCACAGACAATACAGCAGACATGTAAGAGAACTCTTGGTTTATGAC
>CAKVLT010000076.1 GCA_934757945.1 uncultured Bulleidia sp.
CTTCTACCGTAATCTTCTTTTCCGGCACCAGGCTCCAAGGTAAATCATCCTGTACAGGAGAATATTGATTTTCTTTGAACAGTGTCGGATTAAAATATCTTCCCATATACCAGGCTCTTGGTGTGTTATAGACATGATCACTGTCATCATGGGATCCAAAAGCAGCACGAGGAGAAAACTCATCCCCGTTCAAAGAAAGATCCAGATGATTCTTTTTCACAAACTCTTCAAGATCTCTAGAACACATATGATTTTCCTTATTTCCCATTGCATCTTTGAAATCAAAAGAATCAATTCCCAGCTGGTTAGGCATCATGACATACTGATCATCCGGTACACGTTTCGCCATCCAGTGATGTCCTCCGATAGTTTCCAAAAACCAGATTTCATTCACATCACTGAAGGCAATACCATTACTTTCATACGTACCATACTGTTCCAGTAAAGCACCCAGTCTTTCCACACCTTCTCTTGCAGAATGAATATATGGTAAAGTAACCAGTACGATATCTTCTTCACCGATACCACCTGCCACATCTTTGTCAGGTTTGACAAGTGGATCCGCTCCCAATACACGTGCATTGGTAGTAATCGTTTCTGTAGCTGTCATACCTACATTCACTTCATTCACACCACATGCCGCCCATATACCTTCTTTTTCCACAACAGCATTTGGCATACAGGTATATCTCATTGGATTGTCAGGTAACTGCATTTCCAGATGAGACAGTACTGTTTTGTATACGCGAGGCTGCTGTTCAGGATGTACTACCTGAAATTTCTTGGCAGTATAGGAACCACTGCCGGAATCGTCATTTCTTGCAATCATTGTAGAACCATCATAAGAGGCATTTTTACCTACCAGAATTGTTGTACAAGCCATACTTTTTTATTCTCCTTTTTTAAATTCTTCCAGTGGCACAGTCTGTGTTTTTCCAAGACCATGTTCCTTCATATACAGATACACGATCACCATCACAATCAGTGTAATAATCCAGCTGACAGGATAGGCCATAATCAATGTCTTAAACGAAGGATGTGCCGCAAAATAAGTATACAACCAAATAATACGTACGCCACAGATTCCTATCAGAGTAATGATGGCTGGAACCATGGATTCTCCATATCCTCTCATAGCACCAGAAATGATATCAATGGCACCATTCAGTACCTCAAAGGACAGGATACCCACTACTCTTTGTCTTCCGTATTCAATGACCTGTGGATCACTGTTAAAGAAATGTAACAGAGGTCTTGCAAAAATCATCAGTAAAACACTGATTCCTCCGCCAAAAATCACACTTTCCAGCAAGCATATTGCCAGTGTCTTATGACATCTGTCTGTTTTCTGTGCACCATAGTTCTGTCCTATAAAAGTAGTACAGGTCTGAGAAAAGGAGTTCACCACAAAGTATCCCAGTATTTCTATGTTCATCCCTGCACTGCTTCCTGCCACAACATCTGTACCAAGAGAATTTACAGCTGTCTGTATCAGAATATTGGAAATGGAAAACACCATTCCCTGTATTCCTGCAGGCACTCCTATTTTCAACATTTCTTTCAGTATCTTACCATCAATATGAAATCTGTGTTTTTCAATCTTTAACGGCGTTCTTCCTTTCAGCAGTAATACAAACAGAATAACAGAAGAAAACACATTGGATAATACCGTAGCAGTGGATACACCATCTACACTCATGCCCAGTCCCAGTACAAAACACAGGTTTAGAATAACATTCAGTATGCCAGAAGAAGTTAATACAATTAACGGGGTTCTTGTGTCCCCCTGTGACTGAAAAATAGCTGCTTCAAAGTTATACAACAAGATAACCGGCATTCCCATCAGATAAATTCTCAGATACAATACCGCAAGATCAAAGCAGTCTTCCGGAACTTTCATTAATGCTAATATTGTTCTTACAAAAAACTGTCCTGCCACAAGGATACACATACCGGAAATCAATGCCACAAGAATACTTGTATGTGCCGTTTTTTCACTGTTTTCCCTGTCTCTTCTTCCTGTATATCTTGAGATAACCACATTGGCACCTAAGGCAATCCCCGTAAACAGTGTGATCATTATATTCACTACAGGTGAATTTGCACCTACTGCTGCCATAGCTTCTTTACCAGAGAATTGTCCAACCACTGCCACATCCGCAGCATTAAACAACTGCTGTAATATACCGCTCATCGATAACGGTAAAGCAAATTTTAAGATCTTATCCCACAAAGATCCTTCAATCATGTTCACTTTTGTTTTCATAGCACCTCTTCTTTTCACAAAGTATTAGGGTACACCCGGTCACAAAAAAAGCAAGCATATTGCCTGCTTTGAGTTTACTTCTTTAAAATTCCCAGTCCCAGAACTTCCTGAGGTTTCAAGGAATGTTTTTCCAGTTCCTTTTCAATATCCGTGTAGCTGTTAATGACATAATACGGAACAGACTTCCAGTCTTTTTCCTTACCATGGGCATACAGGAAATCTTCAATACCTGTTTCCATGGATACTTCCGGCACAAGTGTAACTCTTGGATCATTATCATCCAGCCAGTTCCATCCATCCATAATACTCATGTCTTTCGGCAATTCGGTATGATACATGACTGACATGTAATCATGACCTGGTCTGTCATAAAACCATGTATTGCCTATAAAGAGTTTGCCATCGTCATCTTTATAAAACATAACGATGTTCTGAAAGGAAGATAAACTATCTTCAATACGAATTCTTTCCACCATAAAATTTTCTCCTTTTTCTATACACTGCTACTATTACTGTATCCCACAAAATCTATCTTGTATTCATCAAATTTCTTTGAAAAACACTGAAAAAAGTTATTTTTTTATTAAAAAAGAAGAACTATTGCAAGCTCTTCTTCACTTCTTCACAAAGTATCTTCTCTATAACACGTTTTTCTACGGGTTTTGCAATATGCCCGTTCATACCTGCCTCCATAGCCTTACGTTTATCTTCTTCAAACGCATTGGCAGTCATGGCATAGACAGGAATGTCCGCATACCTTCGATCATCCATAGTACGCAGGATACCTGTTGCTTTATAGCCATCCATATTTGGCATCTGAATATCCATAAAAATCAGAAGATAATATCCCGGAGGATGTTTTTTCAGCAGGTTCAGACATTCTATACCGTCTTTTGCCCTGTCTACAATAATACCGTCATCTTCAAGGAATACCTGTGCAATTTCCGCATTCAGATCATTATCCTCCGCAAGAAGTACATGTTGTCCTTTGCAGATGGAAATATCACAGGTCATTTCTTCTTTCTCCTGCTGCGCAGTATCTTTGGCAATCCTGTGTGGAAGTAACAGGGTAAATGTTGTACCCTTTCCTTCTTCACTTTCCACCTTTAATGTACCATGCATAAGATTTGTCAGTTTATAGGCAATAGCCATGCCAAGACCTGTGCCTTTCTGACCACTTTGTGTACTGTTTCTTTCCCTGGAGAAATCTTCAAAGATATGTTTCAAAAACTCTTTGGACATACCGATGCCTGTATCGGAAATCACTGTTTTGACTACCGCAATATTCTCATCGTCTAAAGGTATCTCGGACACACTGAATTTCACAGTACCTCCTGGTAATGTATATTTCAGGGAATTGCTTAAAAGATTCAGTATGATTTCCTTCACTTTTACCTCATCACAGTAAATATATGGATGCAGTACAGATAGTTCGTGCACAAAAGTAATATTCTTTTTTTTGAATTCCGTCTCAAAGACACTGCATATCATATTGTTAAAACTATAGGCATCGACATACACTTCATCCACATACATCTTGCCATTTTCAATGCGTGCCATTTCCAGTACATCATTAATCAAGGATAACAGATATTCACTGGAGGAACGTATCTTGGAAAGATAATCCTCTGTTTTATCTGTATTCTGAGGGTGCTGAAGAAGAAGGTCTGTATACCCCATGATGGCATTCATTGGTGTACGTATATCATGAGACATATTAAACAGGAAAGTACTTTTAGCTTCAGAAGCTTTTTCTGCTTTCACAAGAGCTTCCTGTAAAGCTTTTTCCTGCTGTTGCTGAAGCTGTGCCGCCTCGTCCACATTTTGAAATGCCAGAATAAAGTAATCTGGATTATTCATCTGTATAAACCTTGCCTGATAATAATGCATCACATCATCACTCAGTACTCTGTAAGCTATCACCAGCTCATTCTTCTCTTTAAATGCCTGTTTCAATTGTTCCAGAGCAGTAAATTCTGTAAATTTTTCTTTATCTTCCTCATAGACCCTGTCCTGCACAAATCTTTCGCGCAGTTCATAATATGGTATCCATTCCCCCTGATGTTCTGAAATACCTTTCAGTATATAGCCATTCAGTTTCACCGGTTTGGTAGCACACTCACTGAATTTTGTAATGTATATATTATGATAGTCTCTGCTAAGGGCATTTAATACTTCTAACTGCTGACTGTAGTCTTCAATATCTTCTCCCTGCCCTGCACGTGCTGTTTTCTGTACATAGACGGTCGCAAAGACATGCCCTGAGGCATAGGGACAGCTCAGCACACAGAAACATCTGTATCTTCCGACTGTATTTTTAGTAAGAATAAACGTTGTTGTGTAGAAAGGGTTACCCTCTTTATACTTCTGTATCAGTTTCTTTCGGAATACCATACCGGCATTATTTTCAAAGTTAAAACCTTTATCACAGGCAATCCGGATAAATTCATCAAACGAAAACGGCGGTTTTAATCCAAAGGATGCGGACAGGTTGCTGTTTCCATTAAAGCAGACAGGTTCATTAACAATTCCTTCCGTAACATCAAAAGAAAAAACACTGATTGACGATTGCTGAAGATAAGCATCCATAGATTGTAAATATATCTGTGTATTCGTCATATAGTGTTCCTCTTATGCATAGTATTTTAACACATTATTATTTTTGCGGACCTTTTTGCAGAATCTTATTAAATCTTGTCATGAACATAAAGGTAGTGATGGAAGCAGCCAGAATATCACTGATTGGTTCTGCAAGGAATACTGCAAATACCTTATCCTGTAAAAATAGAGGCAGAATAAAAATCAGCGGAATTAGCAGAATAATTTTTCTCAAACATGCCAGCAATAAGGAAATCTTTGCCTGTCCAAGAGCCATAAAACTCTGCTGACAGCAACACTGAAACCCTGAAGAAAAAATACCTGCCATATAGATACGCATTGCCCATGCAGTATACTGAGTCAAGGTCTTATCACTTGTAAAGATATTGGCAAATACAGAAGGAATGCACATCATGGCCAGCCAGAACACTACTGCCATCATAACACATACCGTAAACTGTGCAAAAAATGCTTTTTTAACTCTGTCATTATTACGTGCACCAAAGTTATAACTCATAATTGGCTGTCCGCCCTGACAGACTCCCTGTAAAGGCATTGTCAGTAGCTGAGAAACACTTGTAATAATGGTCATGGCACCAACCGCCACATCTCCTCCAAATCTGGATAAAGAAGAAGTAAAGGCAATGGACAGTAAGCTTTCTGTGGATAACATAACAAAGGTAGAAACCCCAAGACTTACACAAGGGACAATAATGTCCTTTTCAAGACGCATATTCTGCACTTTCAGTTTCAGTACAGTTTCTTTTCCCGTTAAGAACCTCAGGATCCATAAAGCACCTACTGCCTGAGATAATACTGTGGCAATGGCTGCACCAGATACGCCCATATGTAAGCCAAAGATAAAAATCGGGTCCAGTATGATATTAATCACAGCACCGATAACTGTAGTCATCATGGAAATCTTGGCAAACCCCTGTGTGGTAATAAACGGATTCATTCCCATAACCGTCATAACACAGACTGTTCCAAGAATATAGATACGTGCATAGGAAACGCCATATGGTAATGTAGCTTCACTTGCTCCAAAAAGAGTTAATAACTGAGGAACGAAAATATACATCACAATGGTCAGAACCACTGTCAGTATCATCAGCAACCCGAAACAGTTACCCATGACTTTTTCAGCCTTCTCATTATCTTTTTTACCCATGTGGATAGCCGCAAGTGGTGCACCACCTGCTCCTGCAAGCATGGCAAATGCATTTATCAGCATTAAAATAGGTGTGAATAACCCAACCCCTGTTAAAGCAGAGGCACCAATACCGGCAATATGACCGATATACATTCTGTCCACAATGTTGTAGAGCAGATTGACAATCTGAGCAATCACGGCAGGTATGGCAAGAGATGCCAGTAATTTAGGAATACTTCCGGTACTCATATCCTGAACAGATTTTGTTTGTTTCATTTATCTTTTCTCCTGAATAAGAGTTCTCATGACTCTTGAATCAACCCAGACAGACCATACGTAAATAACTCCCATAACTGTTGAAGCGTATCTTCATTCAACTGAATATCTTTACGAATCACACGTTTCGCAAAAGTGCCTGAGGCATCCAGAAGATATGTCCATAATATCGTAGAAGATATCTTCACATTCACATTCAGCACGTTTTCCATAGCATATACAAGTGACACAAAACTTCTGAAATATGTAAGACGCAGTTCTTCATCCAGTCTTCCAATGTGACACATATAAGAAGAATCGCGATATGCAAAATAAAAGAGTGTTTTATAATCATTATCCACAAGAAAAAGAAAATACCTTTTCCATAATGTATAGGCATACTCAAGAATCTCTTCTTTATTTGAAACAGTTGGAATTTCCACACCATCAAAAAGAGAACCTATTTCTTCATGCACATTTTCAAAAGCAGAATACAACAATATTTCTTTTGTCGGATAATACTTATACAGTAAAGATTCAGCAACACCCATTCGTTCTGTCACCTTTTTCATAGAAAAAGTATCCAGTCCGGATTCACTGATAATCTGCATTGTCACCTGTAAAATTTCTGTTTTTCTGTCTGTTTTCCCCATATTTCCATCTCCCAATAATATTTATTATTGTGATTTTAAATATTTAGTCAATCACAAGATTACTGAGAGATTTCTCCTCTGAGATTGATTTCCATCACTTTTTTAATTTCTTCTGAAGATTTCTTGCAGGAGAACAGATAATACAATTTGGCAATTGCCGCCTCTGTAGTCATATCCAGACCCGAAATAGCTCCTGCCTCTTTTAATTTTGAGCTTGTTTCATAGGTGCCTAAAGAAACTGTACCATGAGGGCATTGTGAACAGACAGTCACTATGGTGCCATGGTCAAAAGCCTTTTTGATAACCGGCAATAAGGAGCCCATATTGGCAGGAATATTACCAGATCCAAAAGTTTCAATAACCACTGCTTTTAATGTATATACCATAATAGATTCAAACGCATGAAACTGAATGCCCGGGAATACTTTGATAACACCTATCGGCAATTCTTCCAGTTTCTGCAGATGAAACGGTTCAGATGAAGCAGGTAATAACGCACCTTCATTAAAGGTGATGGAAATACCGACTTCTGCAAGTGATGGATAGTTAGGAGACATAAAGGCAATCAGATCAGAAGCACTGAACTTGATAGCTCTGTTACCTCTTAATAACTTTCCCCCAAAATACAGACACACTTCATGAACTCTGTCATCTGCAGCAATAATAATGGAAGTAATCAGATTATCTCTGGCATCATTTCTGATTTCACATAATGGAATCTGACTGCCTGTAAACACCACTGGTTTGGACAGATTTTCCAGCATGAAAGATAAAGCAGAAGCTGTATATGCCATAGTATCTGTACCATGAAGAATCACAAATCCGTCATAGGCATCGTAATTATCCGCAATGACCTGTGCAATCTCATTCCATTCATGCACAGCCACATTGCTGGAATCCAGTAAAGGATTCATACAGATAATCTGCCACTTCGGCATGGTTGGTCTGTGTAATTCCTCTATCTTATACACATTTTCCAAAAAGACATGCAATTCCGGTGCATATCCCTGTGGCGTAGTACTCATGCCAATCGTACCACCGGTATACACAATCAATATCTTCTTTTCTGAAAGATCCATAGCTCATTCTCCTTGCATAATTTCATTATATTCCGATATGGAAAAAGCACATATGCGCATATCCACAGAATATGCAGGATAGGTTTTGACAAAGTCATCATATGCACGTCTTGCATACGTATACGATATACGTGATGGATGGTGAAGATTCCCGGCAAAAATGCCAGAACTGATCAAAGGAAACGCAATACTGTGAAAGCTATTTTCTTTCATGACCAGTAAGGAAGAATAATAGGCATCGTATAATGCCTGATATGCTGCGGGCGTCAATGAAAAATCCGGGCCCACCGCATGAATAATAGCTTTACAGTCAGAAAGATGAAAGGATGGTGTCAAAACCGCCTGACCATCCTTTAAAGGTGTATCAAAGGCATTACATGCCTTCTGTAATTCTCTGTGTCCTGCTTTGGAAAAGATGGCACCACATACGCCACCTCCTGCCTGTAAATACCTGTTAGCCGCATTCACTATGCAGTCCACACGTTCATTTACACAGGAACCCTGTTGTAATACAAATGTACTCATACTCTTTACCTCTTTTCAGAACAAAGATAACTGCCTCTGTTTCCAGCTTTGCTGTTTTGCTGTATGTATCGTATCTCCCTCATGAACATGACCAATCAGTAAAGGAGAATTCGGATCATGCCGTGCATAATTTTTCTGTACAAGTGCTTTACTATAGTTGGCATAACAGTATCTGCATACATGCATACAACTGTTATAGGCCCCTACATCTGCAGTGATAAAACAATGACATGTACTTCTGTTATCACTGATGGAAGGAAACTTCATCCTGCAGCCAATGGCTTTTTCATACACTTCTTTTGTCATACAGCCATCTGTATCAGCACCATAAGATTTTAAAAGATTCCCTTCGGCACATGTCTTTAAGACCATCCCGTATTTTTGAGCAATCTGAATCATCTGTTTTCCAAGATACAGCTGCTCTTCAACAGTAATTTTCTTTACTTCAGGAAAGTTTTTCATCACCTTGGCATACAGGTCAATAAAGCTGATTACACAGGTATGTGTATACCCCTCAAGAGAAGACACAATAGTTTCAAAAGCACGCAGATGATAGTCCGCACTGTACTTTTTCGTAAGGAAGATAGGATCGTAACGCAATCCGATATTGTCCTTACCAACAATATTGGACAACTCTTTAAAGTTGTCCAATACTACATGTTTATCTGGCACATAGGGCTCAATATCTTTTCCGTAAGGGGTAATGGTTACAAACCAGTATTGCCCATACCCCTTCAGAAGATCCATATATCTGAACATCGGTAATGCATTTTTTGTACAGAACCCTATGCAGTCCACCACCTCTTCATTCAGTATATACTTTGTAATACTTTGAGGATGGAATGGATTTCTGACATATACATACCCTTCTTTTAATCTGTTGGCAAACCAGTCAGAATAAAAGGCAGGAATGTCCGTTCTCATACCCGTTTGAATAATCATAGGATTAATTCTTCAAAGAATGCAT
>CAKVLT010000077.1 GCA_934757945.1 uncultured Bulleidia sp.
TAATAGAACTCCGTTGGAATTTATTGAGAGCGGAGATACTGTCAGTGGTGTAACATTAAAAACCAGTGGACAGTTTATTCAAACAGTCGAAGTATTATATGATTTAAAACTGATATCTGATAGAAAGAGGACAATATTATTATTAGGCAATACTAAAGAAGTTCAGGGATTTATTAATCAAAATCTTGTAGATACCAGATATATCATTCGTGAGTTTATGTCAATTTTGAATGCCTACAATAAATATCATAACTATACTACTCATGTTGTATGTATGCGTTCTGCATTTACAAGTATGTACAGAAGGGCTTTTAGACTGGAAAAGAATCGTGATTTTGGTGATCAGCATCATGCACATGATGCTGCAATGCTGATAGTAGCAGATAAGACATTGTCACAATATTATCCAAATTATGATAGAAGAAGACCTGGTGAAGGTGGAATGAATAAAACATATTCTGATTTTATTCAGCAAATGCTTTCTGATGATAAAGCAAAGAAAAATGCTCTTCAATACTTCATTTATGGTATGTTCAGACAGGCATATGGATTATCTTATGCGGATAGTGAATCTATTATTTCACAAATTAAAAGAATGACACCTTTCTATTCCAACAAAGTTGAAAAGAATTATAAAGGGGAATATTTTAAGGCTAATCCTTTGAAACAAAAAAAATATTCGGATACTGCTGTTCTTTCAATTTTAGGGATTAATAATGAAAAGCATGTATATACAGGTGTTGAATGTGTTGCAACAGATTTTTATAAAATTTCGGAAGGGAAAACTATTAAAAAACATGTTGCAATATCCATTCCTAAAATTATTATAGATTCTGAAGGACATATAAATAAAGAAAAATATATTGCGCTAATTAAATATCATTACAAAGTTACAGAATTATTAGATGAAAATGGCAACTTGAAAATGCAATTTTTTAGGTTTAGAGCATTTAAAAATGATATTATCTATGATACTGAAAAGAAATGTCCTGTGATTTTTTTGGGTGGAAGTATTACACGTAAATCCATTGAATTATCAAATATAAGTATATTTTCGTATAACAATATTTATTCTTTTGGCGATGTTGTTCGTAAGAAGTTGATTGATGTTTTTAACCTTAAATCGAAGTTTAATCCGGAGGGAGAAGAATTTAAAAAAGACGCCAAGAAAAATTATTTAGACTATGTGAATAGAATGTTAAATTGGCATCTTGATAATCAAAAACTTTCACGAGTATTCAACCAGTTGAAAAATGATAATACTATATATACTTTTTCTAATCATATTGCTTTGATAGATTTATTATTAAGGCAAAAAATTACTATATTTGAAAATAATGATGGAAGAATTCGTTTTTCTGCCACTGAACATCTGAAAATGTATAAAGATGCACAATATGTTAAACTTAAATACAGCATTCTTGGGCTAAGGTTTATACAGTTGCCAAATGGAGGTTTAAGCATAGTTTCTCCAAAAGAAAAGCCTGGTGCATTTTCTAAAATAACTAAAGAAGAATTCTCTTGGAATATTTCCAAGGAAGATTTATAATAAATGTGTCAAATAATACGAACGAATATAATCCTTAAAAGAATTAAGTCGTTCTAAAACTATTAAAAATGGTCGATTGTGGCCATTTTTTTAAATCCAGGAAGATTATGGGCTGGAAAACTGTCATTATCGGCACAGAAGCAAAAGTTTCATTATCCTTAGATAAATTAAGAATAACAATAGGTACTGATTTTCAGAATATACCAATAGTAGAGATAAATACTGTTATATTCAGCCATAACAGAGTAGTAATTACAATCCCTTTATTGGTGGCCTTGGTAGAACATAATATAAATGTAATTCTATGTGATTCAAAAAATGATCCAGTAGGGGTATTTTTGCCATTTAATGGTCATTCGTTGGTTTTTAAAAGGCTATATTCTCAAATAACTTGGAAGATTACAAGGAAAAAGAAATTGTGGAAAAGAATCATTGAACAGAAGATTCAAAGTGAAATTGATGCGTTGGAATTAGAAGGTGCTAAATCTTCTACATTAGTGAAATTAAAAGAATTGAAAATATCAGTATGTACTGATGATAACACTAATAGAGAAGCGATTGCTGCACGCTTGTATTTCCATGAGATGTTTGGTGATTACTTTATTAGAGGAGGTGCAGATGTTCAAAACTATTCTATGAATTACGGATACAAAATCCTGGCCAGTCACATTTCAAGATGTATTGCATCAAGAGGCTTGTTAACACAATTGGGCATTCATCATAAAGGAGAATCTAATCCATTTAATCTTACTTATGACTTTATTGAACCTTTTAGAGTAATTGTGGATTTATGGACTGTAGAAAATGTGAATGATCATTTTAATGCTTCGCATAAGCAAAAAGTTATAGGTTTATTAAATGCTAAAGTGTTCTTGAATGGAAAATGGATGCGTTTAAATGATGCTATGGAAGATATTATAGATTCATATATAGGCTTTTTGGAAGAAAGAACCGATGAAATACTCGCTATTGAGATTTCTAAAGGAATTCGTGATGAAGAATGAAAAGATACGATTTATGAGAATAATACTATTTTTTGATCTTCCTGTTACAACTGCGCAAGGAAGAAGGGAATATCGTAGATTTGTAAAGTATTTAGATAGTGATGGATTTATTAGGATTCAAGAGTCTGTATTTTCAAAGCTATGCATTAACGCTGATTCTGCTAAAACAATTGGTAAGAGAGTGATGTCTGAATGTCCGGAAAAAGGTGATGTTCGTTTTCTAGTAATAACTGAAACTCAATATCAAAATATTACTAATGTAAACGAGTCGTATTCACTGAGGGAGAAAATGTCAACAATTAATCGATGCATAATGATAGGAGGTATGAATGATGAAGATTAAGACGGAATCAAATTGTATATTGTTACCAGTAGATTCTGGGTTACATCTAATTTGTGAAAATGGTTTAAAAACAGAATTAATTGATTGCTTAACCGCTTATTTTAATCAAAAGAAAAAAAGTAGATGTGTTATTTTAAATGATGATAATGAAATAGTTGATCCTAATGAGATGGTTTTTATTTATGTACCATCTAATGAAGATTATTCTTCAACTTTTGGTTTTAAGCCGAAAACAGCATTAAATACAGAATTATCAAGAATTATAGAGACTAATCCCGAAATGTTTCAGTCAGTAGAATTGATTAGAAAAGACTTAAGAAATTTACTGACGGATGTAGGAATGATTAAATTTATGGAAATATTAACAGGAGGTTTAAGAAATCATCTTGAAATTACCACAAATAATTTTACTCTTTCAAAATTGCTACAAACGTTAGAAATGAAATTTGAAGGTGCCAGCGAGCAAGAACAAATGATGGCTTTATATAATCTTTATTTATTTTTGAATAGGGACATAAGTTGTATTATTTATATTGATTTTTTGATTGATTTTGAAACAATGAATTGGTTATTACAAAAAAGAAGTGAAAACTATATTTTCTTGATTAGTAATTCTAGTATTGAAGATAAATGGGCTGATTTATTTGATTCAATATTATTTGTGACAGAAAGTGATTTTGTTGAAAAAATTGAAGTCGAAAGACGGAATGCAAAATTATTATCGTATGCACTGCAACCTATTGTTATGAAACACCCTGAATATCAAAGTGATAAAATATTTGAAATTATGAAACTTTTTGATGATAAAACAATAAATTATTTTATAAAACTAGTTGCCGATAATTCTCTAAAAGCCTTTATTTAAGGCACATTTTAGCATATAATTTGCGTGACAGTTCTTGAGGATTGTATTTATTCGTATTATTTGAACTAAAGAGTCAAGGCTGAGAAGCAAGAGTGCGTTCTTGAGGATTGTATTTATTCGTATTATTTGAACGAAAACTACACTTATCTTGAAATCTTTTAGTTCTTGATGATTGTATTTATTCGTATTATTTGAACACAGCACTGAACGCAAGGCATCACCAAGAGTTCTTGAGGATTGTATTTATTCGTATTATTTGAACAGATTTCCGTCTGCGTCTTTGTAAAGGTCGTTCTTGAGGATTGTATTTATTCGTATTATTTGAACTAAATAAGGCTTTCATTTATGGGTTGATAAAAGTTCTTGAGGATTGTATTTATTCGTATTATTTGAACTGTGAATAACGAATTTTCCGGCAACTTCTGAGTTCTTGAGGATTGTATTTATTCGTATTATTTGAACTGAAGCATTGAAATTAATAGGTCTTTGCTGTTCTTGAGGATTGTATTTATTCGTATTATTTGAACCATAAAATTCATTCTTTAGTATGTGCATAGTTCTTGAGGATTGTATTTATTCGTATTATTTGAACATAGTCTTGCTATGGGGAGACTTGATTTAAGTTCTTGAGGATTGTATTTATTCGTATTATTTGAACAGCAACAGATGTATTATCATTTGATTCTGAGTTCTTGAGGATTGTATTTATTCGTATTATTTGAACCTAAACCTTGCAGTCCAGCTCCCTCTTACGTTCTTGAGGATTGTATTTATTCGTATTATTTGAACTAAAGCCGTATTTGAGTACAAGGTCGCTCGTTCTTGAGGATTGTATTTATTCGTATTATTTGAACAATATTCCGTGAAGAACAATAAAACAGGAGAGTTCTTGAGGATTGTATTTATTCGTATTATTTGAACGCTTATTCTTTGTCAGGATATGTGGGATAAGTTCTTGAGGATTGTATTTATTCGTATTATTTGAACTGAGTAACCTTCGTCTATGTAGATATGTATGTTCTTGAGGATTGTATTTATTCGTATTATTTGAACAGTGTTAGTTGATACGCAGTTCGGAGAAAAGTTCTTGAGGATTGTATTTATTCGTATTATTTGAACGGTACTGTTACAGAGACAGAAGCAACAACGTTCTTGAGGATTGTATTTATTCGTATTATTTGAACCAAACCCTCGGCACCTCTGATATTACTAAACGTTCTTGAGGATTGTATTTATTCGTATTATTTGAACATAGAATCTCTCGTGGAACCAAACTTGGATGTTCTTGAGGATTGTATTTATTCGTATTATTTGAACTATGGGAATTGCTAAATTTGCCAACTGGTGGTTCTTGAGGATTGTATTTATTCGTATTATTTCAATCAAATAAGGATACTAGACTTCTAACACATGAAGCACGGAAAATGTTTGACAGAGTTGTTAAAACATGGAATTATTTTCTTGGTAATAGAAACTCTGAATAGTTTACGAAGGAAAACACCATTAGAAATAATGGAGACAACGGTGCAACTCCGTTAAGCTTCTATTACTTATGATATAACCTTAAGCAATCATTGGTGTGGTTGCTTTTTTTATTAAGAAAAATGATGACTCCTCAGACACTTAAGTTTGAGAACTATGTGATTTCAAAATGTAGATAATTCAACGGGTTATAAAAGGCGTATTACTTATATTGAAGTACTTTTTTGTTGAATTATTATATACAGTGCTTTTCAGGCACAAAAATGGTTCTGGTAACTCTCTATACTAAATATGTAACTGAGAAATAGTATGTGAATACGTATTACTCTTTAAGGAAAGACGATTAGATATGGTTACGTATGAAGAAGCTCTGAAGATTGCAAGAGAGAAAACATCAGGTTTTACACATTGTACTGAAATGGAAGAAGCGTTTATTTTTGGTAATTTAGATTCTTTAGACATTGGAGGCAACTTACCAATAGTCATAATGAAAAAGGATGGGTTTGCTACAATTATGCCAGAATATATTACGATGTGTCATGGTGGCAAAGAATTAAGACAATTCAAAATTGAATGAGTTAAGACTTTAGAAACATGTAAAAATTTGTAATCAAACAATGATATACAGTTTGCTTTATTAGTTGATCTTCATATTTAAAGTAATGTTAAGAGAAAGGGGATACCAGAGTTGCTAAACAGATAGTAAGTAGCCGTTTAAATAAAACATTTGTTTTGTAAATTATGACAACAAGAGGAAAAGTATTGTTATCAACCGCATGCTTTATAAGTGGAGCATTATGTATGGTGGGAATTATGAAACATGATATAGGAGATATTGTTATTGCAGTAGGTAGTTGTGTTATTACTGTTGGAGCAAATCTCCTGGAAAAAGAGTAGAGAATACTCTTGTTGATCACATAAAGCTGATATAGTTTTATGTGGATATGAGAGATAGAGAAATGGATTCTGGAAAGATATTCCGGAGTCTTTTTATATTTCAATATGTAACCCCTTCCAAATAGTGAGAGCACTCTCACTCTTAGTGTGACTAATTAATAAATTAACATGCTAATATATTAACAAGTAGGAGGGAAAATATGAAAAAGTTATTTTCTATGGCAATGGTATCTGCACTCGTATTAACTGCAGGATGCTCAGCATCTAAGGGTACAGATTCCTCATCCGGATCTTTAAAAGACGGTACTTACACAGCTAGTAAGCAGGGGATGAACGCTGATGTAGAAGTCGAAGTAAAGATTGCTGATGGAAAGATTGATGCAGTCACAGTCACAAGCAACGAGGAAACACCTGGTATCGGTGGAGAACTTCTCAATGCTAAAGGCGAAGTAAAAGTAAATGGTGGTGAATCACCAATTACTCGTATTCCACAGGAAATCGTTGATGGACAGACATTGAAAGTTGACTCCGTTACAGGTGCTACTATTACAAGTTATGCTATCATCGGTGCTGTAGGTGATGCGATTGAACAGGCTGGTGGAAGTAAAGATGATTTCCAGACACCATTTACATCTGCTGAAGCACAGAAAGACGTTACAAGTGATGTCGTTGTAGTTGGTGGCGGAGGCGCTGGTCTTGCTGCTGCTATTGCTGCTGCTGAAGGCGGCTCCAGTGTAACAGTTATTGAAAAGAATGGTGAAGTCGGTGGTGATACATTGGTATGTGGTGCAATCTATAATGCTCCTGATGAAGCACTTCAGAAAGAAGTCACAATGACAGATGCTGTTAAAACTACAATTGAAAAAGCTTTAAGTGAAACACCTGTAAGTGATGAACATAAAGAATTACTGTCCGAAGTTCAGAAACAATGGGATGACTATAAGGCAGCAGGAAGAACTGATCTGTTTGACTCCAAAGAATGGTATGCATTACAGACATGGATCAATGGTGATAAGGTTGCTGACTTAGACCTTGTTAAGAAACTCTGTTACGACTCTTATGAAGACTATGAATGGATCGAAGGTTTAGGCATGGGCTTCTCCGATAAGATTTCTCAGGGTGCAGGATCTCTGTGGCAGAGAACACATACATCCACAATGAACATGGGAACTGGTTTCATTTCTACGTATTTAGATAAGATTGAAGCTATGGACAATGTTCAGATTATTACTGAAGCTACAGCTAAATCTTTAGTGAAAGATGGTGATAAGGTTACAGCTGTGAAATGTGTAGACCAGCAGGGTAATGAATTTACAGCTACAGCTAACCAGGGTGTTATTCTTTCCACAGGTGGATTTGCTGCTAACTCCAAGATGGTTCAGGAATACAATACAAGCGGTAAGTGGGATGACTTAAGTAAAGTTATGACAACTAACAGAACATCCTGCTCTCAGGGTGATGGTATCACTATGGCGGCTGAAATCGGTGCTTCTTTAACAGATATGGAACAGATCCAGTTACTGTACTTAGGTAATACTAAAGACGGTCAGCTGACAAAGTATCCACCAAGAGACGTTAACGGAACAGACCAGATTATTTTCATCAATAACCAGGGTGAAAGATTTGTAAGAGAAGATGGACGCAGAGATGAAATCTGCTTAGGTGTTCTTGCTCAGCCAGATGCTATGTTCTATATGCTTGAAAGTGGCGATGGTGCAGGGTATGTAGACATCAACGATCCTGACTGGAGAAGTGCTGATGGTTTCACATTACAGTATCTTGAAGATAACGGATATATCTTTGTAGCTGACACATTAGAAGAAATGGCTGAAAGATCGGCTGTGATCCTAAGACATTACAGGCAACTGTTGATACATTCAATGGATGTGTAGATGGAAATGCGGATGAATTTGGACGTACATTATTCTCTACTAAGTTAGAAAATGGTCCATGGGTTGCCACAGCAAGACAGGCTTGTGTACATCATACAATGGGTGGTGTTACAATCGATACAGAAGCACATGTATTAGATGAATCCGGTAATCCAATCCAGGGTTTATATGCAGCTGGTGAAATTACAGGTGGTATTCACGGTGCTAACCGTTTAGGTGGTAATGCCGTTGTTGATACAGTTGTATTCGGAAGAACAGCTGGTGAACAGGTAGTTGCTGACAACAAATAAATGTTTACTTTGAGTCACTTCTCTATCTGAAGTGACTCTTTTCTTCTGAAAAAAGGATATACTATACCTATGGATATTAAGCAGTTAAAAACATTTGCAGTTCTTGCAAAAGAAAAAAATTATATTAAGGCCGGTGAAGTCTTAAACTATGCACCAAGTACACTGGCAAAACATGTGCATGCTCTGGAAAATGAATTTAATACCACTCTGGTGGAATTCAGTAATGGTTCCATTCAATTAACACCTCAGGGTACAAAATTTCTGGAATATGCACTGGAAATGCTGAAAGTGTATGATGCATGTGCAACGGAATTTGAATCCAATACAGACAGGAATAAAATTCTTGTGGCTGGTGGTGAACTCATGGTGGCTTTCAGCTTTGGCCCTTTCTTTCAAAACTATCAGAAAGATCTTGAACATGTTTCAGTGGAAATCAATACAATTTGCTGTTCCAAGGTGCCTAAATGGCTGGATGCACATGAATGTGATATTGGCTATGTACAGATGGTAGACATGAGTGAAAGTGAAGGGGCTAAAGTGATTCCTTTATTTCAGGAAAAGTTATGTGTCATGGCCTCGCCTGACCATCCTTTAGCTCATCAGGAAAGAGTATGTCTTGCTGATTTTGAAGGATTTAGTTTTACTTATACCTATTCTGAATGTTGCTTTACCGATCTTTTCAGAAAACAGCTGAAACAGGCAGGAATTCAATTGGAAAGTGAACTTTTTTTAGGCTCTGTTACAGCAGTTGTAGACAGCTGTCTGAAAAGAAATACTCTTTGTCTGATTCCTTATGTGGCAATAGAAAAGATTAAAGAACTGGGACTTGTTCCTTTACACTGGGTGGATTCTTTTAATATCTTTGACTGTATTCTTACGAAAAACCCAGTTCAAAAAAATGATGGATTGTATCCTTTATTGCAGGCTTCAAAGGCATATTGCCAGTATTTGAAACAGGAAGAACACACAAAAAATATCGTATTATTGTAAAAGGGCACAATTTTGTGCCCTTTTATAGTTTGCGCGCCATGGGCGCGCTCTAACGGGTGCAAGTCCCAAACACACCCAGATAGTGGGAAGTGTATAG
>CAKVLT010000078.1 GCA_934757945.1 uncultured Bulleidia sp.
GAATATATCCATTTCCATCCCGGTGAATGGTACTCATCAGTTTTCTGGAGGAATCAAATGGATATTCATCGATTCTTGGCTGAATTTGCAATAACTCATTTTTATTCAGATGTTTAGATATGGCATATTGTACAAGTGCTGCTTCAGTTGGTTCACCACTGACCTCTTTATTATCATCTTCAACAGCATCATTACATAAGGACATGGCTTTGGCAAGCAATGACTCATCTTGTGTATAAGTTTTAACAACAGTCATTTTATTCTGTGTTAAAGTCCCTGTTTTATCTGAACAAATAATGGAAGCACATCCTAAAGTTTCCACAGCTGTCATCTTTCTGATGATTGCTTTCTTTTTAGACATATTGGTTACACCAATAGATAAAACAATCGTCACAACCGCCACAAGCCCTTCAGGTATGGCAGCTACTGCAAGACTGACAGCTACCATAAAGAAATCCAGACTGTTTTCAACAATTGCCATCACATCACCAGAGGAAAATATTTCTCTGTGCATGAATAATGAGAAAGCAAAGATAAACACACAGATACCAAGAACTATTTTAGTCAATACTTTAGATAGCTGTGACAGCTTGATTTGTAAAGGTGTTTTCCCTTCCTGAGTATTACTGATGACACGTGCGATTTTTCCCATTTCTGTGTCCATACCTGTTGCAGTAACCAGTACTTTTCCTCTACCGTAAACAACTTCACTGCCTCTGTAAACCATGTTGGTTCTGTCCCCCAGAGGGATATCCTGCATTTCTATGACATTGGTATTCTTTTTCACACTTGTACTTTCACCTGTCAAAGCAGATTCCTCGACTGTTAAAGAAGCACTTTCCATAACTCTTCCATCAGCATTAATAGAATCCCCTGCCTCAAGAAGTACAACATCTCCTTTAACAAGCTTTGTAGAAGGAATCTGCATCACTTTTCCGTCTCTTAATACCTTACTGTTAGAAGCACTCATTTTCTGTAAAGACTCAATTGCTTTTTCAGCTTTACTTTCCTGTACTACTCCAAGCACTGCATTGATAATAACAACAATCAGAATAATCATACTGTCTGTTGGAAAAGCAGAAGATTGTGACAATACACTTTCATAGTAAGTTGTAATACCAGAAATCAAAGCCGCTATAAGCAGAATGATAATCATAGGATCTTTCATCTGGTTTATAAAGCGTTTCCACATTGGTAAAGAAGGCGGTGCTTCCAATTCATTAAGTCCATCTTTTTGCAGTCTATCTTCTGCCTGTAATGAGGACAGCCCATGCAATGTGCTTTCTGTTTCTTTTATCGTTTCTTCAATAGTTTTGTTAAATTCCTGCATATTACCTCCATTGCAAAAAAATAGACCTTTGATAGACATAACGTCTACCAAAGGTCTTGCTTCTCAGTCTGACACCAGATAATTGATTTATCGGCTGGTGATGCCAGATAGATACATAGTTGTATCTATAGCTACTCCCCTTTTGGGTATTCATAGTGTAAAAAAATTAGATAATTTTGTCAATCATAATACGACATACTGATTTCGTAAATATTTCCATCATCACAATAAATATCCATATACATGACAGAATCTTTGGAATCATTCAGTTCAAAATTCATATGATACGCTCTGAAATCCTCACTTTTATACAAATCGTATCCCATTCCTTTTTCTTTCATGATCTTCTCAAGGTCTTTATAAGAATCTCCTGTTGAAATACCATATGGTCCCTGGAAATCTGTATTTTCATCTATAGAAATGGAAGTGATAACAGATTCTTCTACAGGTACCGTTTCTCTTTTCGGAGGCTCCACATGCACATAATCCAGGCGAATATCGTCTTTTTCCAAAGAGATATAACAATATGCATCTCTGGATACTTCTGTAATGGATTCCGCACCCTCATAACGAGGAACAATACTGTATCCATCTTCAAGCATCTTTGATACATTTAACGGTAAAGTATATTCTTTTCCGTCAATCGTAAACATTCTCGCTTCTTCGGCATCAAAAAAATCTGTCTGTTCAACTTCCACTGTCTCTTCTTTGTCAAAGGAAGAAAAAGACAGACCTCCAATGACACCAGCGGATACTCCAACCAACGTAAAAAGACTTATAAGAACAATAGCTGTTTTTTTGGTTTTCCTTTGTTTAATATGTGATTCCTGTATCTTTTCTTCTTCATAGATTGCATCAATATCTATATTCTGTTTTTTTTGATACTGTTGTCTCTGCATGAACTTATTATGTCATAAAACCATTAAAAAAGCAGTATATTTCTCATATACTGCTACTTATCCAGATCTTCAGGTTTCATATAAACATCACGTGGTTTTGAACCCTGTGCAGGGCCGATGATACCTGTTCTTTCCAGTTCATCAATCATTCTTGCCGCACGGTTATATCCGATACCAAACTGCCTTTGTAAAGCACTTGTGCTGGCACGTTGTGCACGAACAACATAATCTTTGACTTCCTGGTACATTGGATCTTCAGAAACACCGGTTGTTGGTGCACCATCAGCATCATTGACACCTTCAAGAAGAATGAAGGAATCATCATAGTGTGGTGCCCATGAAGATAAACTATCACAAATTCTCTGCACTTCTTCATCAGTCACAAATACACCCTGAATACGCTGCGCAGAGTTAGCTCCGATTGGCATATACAACATATCCCCGTTACCTAAAAGTCTTTCTGCGCCCACATGATCAAGAATAACACGAGAATCTATGGAACTGGAAACACTGAAAGCAATACGGCTTGGAATATTGGCTTTAATAACCCCTGTAATAACATCACTGCTTGGCCTTTGTGTAGCAATAACAAGATGAATACCTGCTGCACGAGCAAGCTGAGTAAGTCTTTGAATAGAAGCTTCCACTTCCTTACCTGCAACCAGCATCAGATCTGCAAGCTCATCTACAATAACAACAATATATGGCATTGGATCCATACGTTGTCTTTCATCCTGAGGCTTAGATTCCAGCATAGCATGATACCCTGCAATATTTCTGACATTATTCATAGCAAACAGATTATATCTTTCATCCATGATACGTACGATTACTTTCAAGGCATTATTTGCTTTATTCGGATCATTGATGACAGGTCCTATTAAATGAGGAATCTTCTGATATGGAGTAAATTCCACCTTCTTTGGATCTATCAATAACATCTTCACCTGATCAGGTCTTGTTCTGAGTAACAAAGAACAGATTAAAGAATTCATACATACAGATTTACCAGAACCCGTAGCACCGGCAATCAGTAAATGAGGCATCTTATCAATGCGGCAAGTGACAGGCTGTCCCAGTAAATCCTTCCCCAGGAAGAACAATAAAGGCTGTTCTTTTTCCTTGTCAGAAAGAGAACCAACCAGTTCCTTCATCTTTACTGGTGTGGATTTTTCATTTGGAATTTCGATACCCACAGCATTCTTTCCAGGAATCGGTGCTTCAATACGAATATCCTTGGCTTCCAGCTGCATTTTCAAATTATCCGCAAGTCCAAGAATCTTGGAAACTTTGACTGTTTCATCCGGTTTCACTTCAAACTGAGTAACAGAAGGTCCGATGTGAATATCTTTGACAACGGATGGTATATCAAACGTTGCCAGAGCATGTACCAGAGCTTCCCCTCTGCGTTTAGCACTGGCCTCGTTTTCTCCTTTCCCGTTTTTAGGAGGAATAGGATCCAGTACACGCATAGGATTCGGTCTTCTGTAATTGGCATAATTCGTAGAAGCTTTTGTCTGTGACTTTTCTTCCTTGATTTCTTTTACAACAGGAGTTGCTGTCTGTTGAAAAACAGGTTCTTCCTCTATCCGCTCTGCTTCTTCCTCAATTACTGGCTGTACAGGTTCTTCTTCCACCTCCTCACAGCTGTGAGCCGGATAGAATTCCTCCTCTTCATCAGGAGTAGTGGTATCCTGTAAATCGTCTACAGAAATAAAGATATTGGATTGTGCACTAAGTGGTCTTTGAAGTTTTAATGTATTTTCCAGAGAATCTGTTTCAGATAATAAAGGAATTTCATGGGTATCTCCTTCATCTTTATCTGCTCGAATATCAATTTTAGATCTTTCAGGAGCTGTTGTCATTTTCGGTTTAAATCGAATGACAACTTCTTCTCCTTTGTCCAGTTTCTGCTGTACTTCATTAAGATCCTGTTCTTCTACAGCATCACTGTCAGCTTCAATAAAGTTTGCCTTTTTGGATTTATGCGTTTCAATCATCTTCCAGAGATTAGGCTTTTCCTTAGGCTCTTCTTCGATGATTTCTTCTTTTTCTTCACTTTCCGGTGCTTTGAAAAATTCTACCACATAAGAAAATGCATTCCTGTAAACATCCATAAATCCCATTAATACTGTTGCAATAATAAACACAGCAATCATGAAGATGACTGTACCGGATAATCCGATGGCTGTAGTACTTAAAGCATAAAGTAAAGTTCCAACAATGCCCCCGCCTAAGGACATCTGTACATCGCTGACAAAGTATTGAGATACATTAGTATAAAATGGCTGAAGAGAAGCAAATCCCGTACCATTCTTACTACATGCAAGATATGCACTGAGTAACAGAATATCCAGACTGATCAGAATAATCGGTACAGGATTTTTAGAATCACTGGCATCTTTATAGTTTGATGCAATGGAAATCAGATACCAGAATACAGCTATAAGCAATATAAGATAAAAGGTATCACCAAAGATGTATCTGAAAAGATTATAAAAGAAAGTACCTACAATACCTGCTTTCAAAAGTCCGATAAGCGTCAATGAAAGAAGGATGATAACTTTCACCCATTGGATCAGCTGATCATCCATTTCTGCTGTACTATTCTTTTTTTTCTGTTTTGTATTTTTCTTTTTTCCAGTACTCACAGTATCTCCTTCTTTGTTTTAATCTTTGATATTAATTTCAACAATAGCCGGTAAAATCATTGGGCGCTTACCAGTTTCTTTCAGAACGTAACGGGCAATCTTATCACGAGCATCACTTCTGCAGGTAAGATTGTCATATCTGTTCTCTTTGACCGCATCGTTAATAGTCTTTTCAATAATATTACCAACTTCCTGTACGATATAGTCTGCATCCTTCAGATAAATAACACCTCTGCTTTGTACATCAGGACCCCCAATAATTTCCTTTGTCTTGTGATTTACAACAACCCCAACAATGATAGCACCATCTGTACTGAGTGTTTCTCTGTCTTTCAATACCATTCCGCTGGCATCCAGGTTATCGTTACCATCCACAAGAATATCTTCTGCTGATACTCTGTCAAAGTTATTGTTCAACTCACCATCCTGAATAGTTGCAATCTGCCCATCATCCATAACAATGATATTATTTGCGGCAAATCCCATATCCAGTGCAATATTGGCATTGGCAATCAGCTGTCTGTATTCCCCTTTGACAGGAATATAGTATTTAGGTTTCATCAGATATACCATCATCTTGATATCTTCAATAGACGCATGCATTGTAAATGCACGTTTGGTATCAATATTGACAACTTTACCAGCTTCTCTATATACATCATCTTCCATGGAAGCAGCTTCTCTTTCTGTACCTGGAACCGCTGGAGATGCAATTAATACAGTATCCGTGCTCTTAAACTCAATCGTATTGTCTTCTTTAGTGGCAATCTTATGTACTTTCTTGAATATAGTGGAACCTGTACCTGCAACAATAACAATGACATTTTCAATGTCATTTGTGAAAGAACTAGGTGGAACTTCCAGGCCTGCAGGAATACGATAATATCCCAGTCTTGCCATGTCTGCCATCAGATTTCGCAATTCATCATCATAAATCATGACTTTACGATTGTACTTATTGGCAAGCTCAATCACTTCAATCACTCTGTAAATGTTCTGATTGAATAATGTGATAAACAATCTGCCAGGAGCATCATCAAAATATGGTTCAATAGAAGATGTAATACGATGATTAGGAGCAGAATGTCCCATTCTTGTAGCACCCACTGATTCACACATTAATGCCAGAACACCATCGTTACCAAGATCTGTTACGTTGGTGATATCAAAATTAAAGGCATCATTTTTTGTGTCATAGTCCACAATAAACTCAGAACTGTAAACAATATAGCCGTCTGCAGTCTTGATAGCTACACCGAATCCATCCGCAATGGACTGTGTCGTTCCAAAGGTACGAATCTGTGTAGAACCGATTTTAAATTCAGAATTACGACGAATTCTGTGAATATTGAGGTCTTTTAATCCTGCTTTCTTCGCTTTTCTTTCAAACATTAAAGCAGTGAATGGAGCCATATACACAGGCACATTCGGAATTTCTTTCAATAAGTTTGGAAGAGCTGCCATAACATCTTCATGTCCGTGTGTGATAAAGATACCTTTGATACGCTTCTCATTCTCTTTAAGATAGGTGAAATCAGGAATGATCATGGAAACGCCAAACTGTTCTCCATCTGGATATTTCAATCCGCATTCCAGAACAAATATATCTTTATTATTCTCTATAACATACATGTTTTTGCCGTCTTCATCGAGACCGCCTAACGCAAAAATACGCACTTTGCTCATAATTATCCTCCGTATAAATAGATACTTATTTCCAACTAATATTATAAAGAAATAAGCTTATTTTTACAATGCTTCCCCATCGAGAGAAAAGCTGTGAACCTTAGTAATTTTAACCGGCACAATCTGACCTGCAAGGCCTTCAGGACCTGTAAAGTTGACCAGCTTATTTTCTTCACTGTATCCGGTATAAACATCACTTCTTTTCTTACTTGGTCCTTCGCACAGTACATACAGTACTTTATTCAGATATCTGTCATTACTTTCCTTAGCATACTTTGCCAGGCGTTCATTCAGGATTTGCAGTCTTTCCTTCTTTACACTCATTGGTATCGTATCTTCAAAGTTTGCTGCAGGTGTGCCACTTCTTGGAGAATAGATAAAGGAAAAAGCAGAATCATAAAGGCAGTAATCCACAAGATCCAGAGTTTCCTGGAACTGTGCATCTGTTTCATTAGGAAATCCAACAATAATGTCAGTAGTAAAGGTGATATCCGGAATAGCTTCCTTCATCTTATCGAATAACTCTTTGTACTGTTCTACTGTATACCCTCTGTTCATTCTCTTTAAGACTTCGTTGGAACCAGACTGAACAGGAAGATGCAGAGATTTCATAATATTTGGATACTTCTTCATGGCCTCAATTGTCGTATGAGAGTAATCTCTAGGATGTGAGGTATAAAATCTAATTCTTTCAATACCTGTCTCTGCCGTTTTCTCCAGCAATTTTGTAAAGCCATCTTCCATGCCAAGATCTTTACCATACGCATTAACATTCTGACCAAGGAAGATAACTTCTTTATGTCCACTTTGTTTTAAAGACTGAACTTCTGCAAGAATATCTCCAACTCTTCTGGATCTTTCTCTTCCCCTTGTATATGGAACAATGCAATATGTACAGAACTTATTACATCCATACATGATATCTACAAATGCCTTGCAGGAATCTCCTCTTTTTACAGGAAGATCTTCAATGACTTCTCCTTCTTTGGAATAGACTTCTACAACCTTCTTATGTTTCTGTATATGCTGTAATAACAAATCAGGAAAACGATACAGGTTATGTGTCCCAAATATCATATCCACCTGAGGGTAGCTCTGTAATAATTCCTGTACGACTGCTTCCTCCTGTGCCATACATCCACAAACACAGAATACCTTTTCAGGATCTTCTTCTTTTAATCCTTTTAATGCACCCAGCTGTCCCAAAACATGTTCTTCGGCTGTTCTTCTGACTGCGCAGGTATTAAAAACAATAACACTTGCTTCATGCGGGTCCTCTGTAGGTGTAAATCCCATCTCTTCAAAAATCCCTGCAAGAGTTTCACTGTCACGAACATTCGCCTGACAACCATAAGTCTTTAACAAATATTTTTTATTATCCCCAAGATGTAAAGCTTCTTCAGGCATTTTAAACAACCCGTAATCTACTTTAGTTTCTTCTTTTGTACGGCGTGCTGCCTGTCTTAAATCTGGTAATATGTAATCATTTTTTTTCATAGTCATTCTCCGAGTACTTATTATAACAATTGAATAAAGAAAAACCAGCTTTTATGCTGGTCCTCTTTTCAAATTTGATTTTTCAGATTATTTCTGAGAAATGCACTGAACTGGACATGTTCCCATACATGTTCCACAATCAATACATACATCTTCGTTGCACTGTGACTTACCTTCATCGTTTAATGTAAGAGCAGAAACAGGGCAAACTCCTGTACATGCACCACAACCGATGCACTGATCCTGAGCAACTGTAACTGGCATTTTGTTAAGCCTCCTTCATGTGGATATTCTAGCATTTTTACCCTCCTGTTTCAACACTTTGATGAAATGTTAGATTGTTAAAAACCATGCGTAAATAGTTAGTTTTTCCTAACTGAAATGTTTTAAAAAAGCTATCTTACGATAGCTTATTTGGCCAGTTCCTGTACTCTTACTTCACGGATAAGGGTTACTTTTATTTGTCCTGGATATGTCAGTTCATTTTCAATCTTTTCACGAATATCGTGTGCAATCTTAACCATAGTGATGTCATCTACCTTTTCAGGTTTTACCATGACTCTGACTTCTCTGCCTGCCTGAATTGCAAAAGCTCTTTCAACCCCTTCAAAACCAGTAGCAATCTTTTCAAGACTTTCCAGACGATTGATATATCCTTCCATGGATTCGTAACGTGCACCAGGTCTTGCAGCAGATAAAGTATCAGCTGCAGCAACCAGTACAGAAATGATATCCTGTGCTTCTGCATCTCCATGATGGCTTTCAATAGCATTGATAACAATAGGATTTTCACCATATTTCTTGGCATATTTCACACCAAGTTCAACGTGACTTCCTTCCTGTTCAAAGTCAACTGCTTTACCAATATCATGTAACAGACCTGCACGTCTCGCAAGTGCCTGGTTCAAGCCTAATTCTGCAGCCATAAGCCCTGAGAACTGAGCTACTTCGATAGAATGCTGTAAAGCATTCTGTCCATAGGAATATCTGTAACGCAGTCTGCCAATCAGACGTACCAGTTCCTTGTTCATTCTGCCAATACCAAGTTTAAAGATAGTTTCATTACCAATCTTTAAAACAGTTTCTTCAAGATCACGTGTTGTCTTTTCAACAACTTCTTCAATTCTGCCTGGCTGAATACGACCGTCTTTCATTAAAGTTTCCAAAGACTGACGTGCAATTTCTCTTCGAATTGGATCAAAACAGGAAACAGTGATAATATCAGGAG
>CAKVLT010000079.1 GCA_934757945.1 uncultured Bulleidia sp.
GCCTTAAGACATTGGCTGGTGATAAAAGGCTTATAGCCTTAGAGCAAACCACCCGTTTCACGGGTGGTCATGATTTGCAGAATTGTAAACGCTATCAGTTAAATTTGGCTAACTTGATTATTGACAATATTAGTTAGTGAGACTAAACTAACTTATGTTAGATGAATCTAACTATAGATCTGACAGGAGGTAACGTATATGATGCCGTTAACATTAGCAAACATTGGTGAAGAGAACATTATCAAAAAAATTAATGGTACTCCCCAGCAAAAACAACATCTTTCAGATATGGGGTTTGTGGTTGGAGGAAAGGTCACTGCAGTAAGTGATCTCAATGGAAGTCTTATAGTCAATGTGAAGGAATCTAGAGTTGCCATCGGAAAATCTATGGCTATGAAAATCATGATCTAAGGAGGAGAAGACATGACATTAAAAGAAGTCGGTATTGGTGATACTTGTACAGTTGTCAAACTTCATGGTGAAGGAGCTGTCAAGCGCAGAATCATGGACATGGGCATTACTAAAGGGGTTGAAGTCTATGTGAGAAAAGTGGCTCCGCTTGGAGATCCTATTGAAGTAACAGTGAGAGGCTATGAATTATCTTTACGTAAAGATGATGCTGCTTTGATTGAAGTGAAGTAAGGAGAAAACTATGGCAGATAAAGAAATCAAGATTGCTCTGGCGGGTAATCCTAACTGTGGTAAGACCACTTTGTTTAATGCTTTGACAGGCAGTAACCAGTATGTAGGCAACTGGCCAGGTGTTACTGTTGAAAAAAAAGAGGGTAAACTGAAAGGCCATCATGATGTAGTCATTCAGGACTTACCTGGAATTTATTCTCTGTCTCCCTACACACTGGAAGAAGTGGTTTCAAGAAACTATCTTGTAGAAGACAGACCGGATGTTATTCTGAATATTATAGATGGTACTAACCTTGAAAGAAATCTGTATCTGACTACACAGCTTCTGGAAGTAGGTCAGCCAATGGTCATTGCTGTCAATATGATGGATCTTGTACGTAAAAACGGAGATACAATCAACATTAAAGAACTTTCAAGACAATTAGGATGCAGAATATTTGAAATCTCTGCTTTGAAAGGTACAGGTATCAATGAAGTTGCTGAAGCCTGCATAGAAGAAGCAGGTAAGGGTGCAACAGTTCCTCAGCACACTTTCTGTGGACCTGTAGAACATGCTCTGGCGCATATTGAAGAACATTGTCTGGAAAATGTATCAGAAAACCAGAAACGCTGGTATGCCATTAAAGTGTTTGAAAGAGATACCAAAGTGCTGGAGAAGCTTAACATTCCATCAGATGTCATGAAGGACGTAGAAGATCATATTGCTGATGCAGAAAAAGAATTGGATGATGATGCAGAAGCTATCATTACCAATGAACGTTATATTTATATTGGCAATCTTTTGAAGGGTGTATATAAGAAAAAGAACGCCGGACAGATGAGCGTTTCTGATAAGATTGACAGAATTGTAACTAACAGATGGCTGGCACTTCCAATCTTTATGGTTGTTATGTGTTTAGTTTACTACATTGCAGTAACTTCTCTTGGAACTATCGTTACAGACTGGACAAATGATGTTTTTGTCGGTGAATGGATTCAGCCTGCTGTTGGAACATTTCTGACCAACATTGGATGTTCAGAATGGCTGATTAGTTTAGTCGTTGATGGTATTATTGGAGGACTTGGTGCTCCTATCGGATTTGCTCCGCAGATGGCTATTGTCTTCTTATTCCTTTCAATTCTTGAAGATTGTGGATATATGGCACGTGTTGCCTTCATCATGGACAGAATTTTCAGACGTTTTGGTTTATCAGGTAAATCTTTTATTCCATTTTTAATCAGTTCAGGTTGTGGAGTACCTGGTATTATGGCCACAAGAACGATTGAAAATGAAAAAGACCGTCGTATGACTATGATTACAACTACTTCTATTCCATGTGGTGCAAAACTTCCTGTTATTGCTATGATTGCAGGTTTCCTGATGGGAGGCGCATGGTGGTTTGCACCGGCAATTTATTTCCTTGGTATCGCAGTGGTTATTATCATGTGCATCATCTTAAAGAAAACAAAGATGTTTGCAGGTGATCCGGCACCGTTCGTTATGGAACTTCCTGCATATCATATTCCTAGTGTAAAAGGTGTCTTATTACATGTATGGGAAAGAGTATGGGCATTCTTAAAGAAGGCCGGAACTATCTTATTCCTGTGTTGTGCAGTAATGTGGTTCTTAGGTGCGTTTGGTATCCAGGATGGTCAGTTTGGACTGGTAGATACAGAATACTGTTTCTTGGCTACTATTGGAAACTGCATTGCATGGCTGTTCAAGCCATTAGGTTTTGGTACATGGCAGGCAGTTGCTTCTTCCTTGTCTGGATTTGTTGCAAAAGAAGGTATTGTTTCTACAATGGGTGTCTTATCCGGCCTTGGTGAAGTGGAAGAATATGAGGTATCCATGCATCAGCAGTTTGCAGCGTTCTTCCCGACAAGTATTGCTGCAGTCAGCTTCCTTGTATTTAACTGTTTCGATTCTCCTTGTCTTGCAGCAATTTCTTCTATGGCAAAGGAAATGAATAACAGAAAATGGTTCTGGTTTGCCATTATTTTCCAGAATGTTACAGCATATGTCTTATCTCTGATGATTTATCAGATTGGTGGATTGTTTACAGGAGAAGTAACTTTCGGAGTATGGACCATCATTGCATTTGCTGCATTAGCAGGAACTTTGTATCTGTTATTCAGAAAAGATCCAAACGCAGTTGATGCGCAGGCATAAGATATGCAACAGGTTCATATGACCGCGGCAAAAAGAAAATACTTATCTGTATTGTATGAACTGGATCCAGCCGGCAGAGGTGTCAGGAGTGTGGAATTGTGCAAAAAACTCCATGTTTCAAGGCCAAGCGTTCATAGTATGCTTGATAAGTTATCCATGGATGGATTCGTTCAGAAAGAATACTATGGTATTGTGTATCTGACAGAATTGGGACTAAGTGAAGGTTCCAGGTTACAACAGAAAAATGTTTGATTGCATAGGCAGCCACTGGCTGCTTATGTTTACTGATTAAGTTAGCTATCACTAACTCGGAGGGAATATGCCAGAAGAAACAGTTATACGTTATTGCTCACCTACTATAGCTGGTTTGAAAACAGCTAGCCTGTTTACCAATCCTGTAACAGATAAACAAAGAATACAGCAGGAAGTTATAGAATTGAACCGCAAACTTAATGGATCACATCTTTGTGCATGCATTATAGGGTATACCCATACTGCAGCTTTGATTTATGTCTTTGATCCTAAGAAGCTTCGTCAGGATCTTCTGGATGAAAAAGCATGTGCGTTATTAAAAGCGAAAGGGTATGACGTTACAAATATAGGTTCGTGTATTCAGACTCTTAAAACAAAATTACAGCAGGAATATGCAGAATTCCCTCATGAAATAGGTTTATTTTTAGGATATCCGACAGAAGATGTTGAAGGCTTTATAAGTCACAAACCTTGTAAGTACATCGGTATGTGGAAAGTATATGGAGATGTGGAAAGAGCACAGAAGATTTTTGAATCCTATGAAGCATGCAGACAGAAATATGAAGACCTACTATCTCAGGGTATCTCTTTAAAAGAATTAGTACATATTGTTTAAACAGAATGAAAGGAGTAAAAGAATATGTCAAAAGTAGCAGTTATTTATTGGACAGGAACAGGAAACACACAACAGATGGCAAATGCTGTTGCGGAAGGTGCACAATCTTCAGGTGCGGATGTATCCACATTCTTTGTGGATGAATTTGATGCAGGTACCGTTGGAGAGTACGATGCCTTTGCATTCGGTTGCCCTGCTATGGGGTCAGAAGTTCTGGAAGAGGGGTCTTTTGAACCATTCTTCACCTCCATTGAAGGAAGTCTTGGAGGAAAGAAAACAGGATTATTTGGATCTTATGGATGGGGTGATCAGTCATGGATGCGTGACTGGGAATCTCGTGTAGAAGCAGATGGAGCAGTACTGGTTTCTCAGGGAGTTACATGTATGAATGAACCAGATGATACTGCATTGGAAGAATGCAGGAATCTTGGAGCTTCTTTAAGCTAAATGCAAGCTGCACTTACAGGTACATTGATTCCATTTGTCGGTACGGCACTTGGTGCCATGCTCGTACTTTTTGTCAGGAATACGGTCAGTTCTGTTACAGAAAGGATACTGACAGCACTTTCAGCAGGTATCATGCTGGCTGCATCTATCTGGAGTCTGTTGATTCCTTCTCTTGAAAGCTGTGAAGGCTATGGTGTTTTTTCAATTGCTCCATGTCTCATCGGATTTTGGGCGGGTATTGGATTTCTGTTACTGTTGGATGAGAGTATTCCTCATTTACATAAAGATTCTTCTGTTCCAGAAGGACCAGGTTCTTCTTTATCCAAAACGATGATGATGGTACTGGCGGTAACCATTCATAACATTCCCGAAGGAATGGCTGTGGGTGTGGTATTTGCAGGAGTTTTACATAATGAGCCAGCAATGTCTATGGCTGCAGCATTTGCTTTATCCATTGGTATTGCCTTACAGAATTTTCCTGAAGGGGCTATTGTTTCTTTACCATTAAAGGCAAATGGTGTTTCCAGAAAGAAATCGTGTCTTTATGGAATTGCAAGTGGAGCGGTAGAACCTGTTGCTGCATGGATTACGATATTTGCGTCTAATATCATGGTACCTTTGATGCCATATCTTTTAAGTTTTGCATCTGGTGCCATGGTGTATGTTATTGTGGAAGAGATGATACCGGAAATGGCTGAAGGCAAACATCTTAACAGCATTCCCATTGCCTTTGCCTTTGGTTTTACATTGATGATGGTACTGGATGTTCTACTAAAGTGAGCTTTTGTATAGGGGCTCACTTTTTTCTATGGATAATAAAATAGAAGTATTGTAAAATACCGTCTTGTGAGGCATATATGAATACAAAAAAAAGTGATTCTGTTAAAAAAAGTATTGTTCTAAGTGGATTGATTGGTACTGCAGGTTTATTTATCGCCAAGATGTTAGGGCTGTTCTATTCCATTCCGCTTTCTAATATTTTAGGCTCTGATGCCTATATGAGTTATTATGGAACCGCATATCGTATTTACAGTTATATACTGAATGTATTTACTGCAGGCTTTCCATTTGCTATTGCGACTATAGTTGCAAAATACTCTGTCAGAGAAGATGCGCGTGCATTACGTAAAATCAAGCAGATATCTCTGTTGATACTTGGGCTTACCGGTTTTATAGGCATGATATTAATGTTCCTGTTATCCTGGGTACTTGGAGGAGTAATTGCTGATAAAGCTGGTGCTCCGGTTATGAGAACCTGTCTGCAGTTATTGTCGATGGCCATCTTCTTTGTGCCAGTTCTTTCATGTTACAGAGGTTTCTGGCAGGGAAGAAAAGAAATGGGAGAGTATGCTCTTTCTCAGGTGTTTGAACAGATATTCAGAGTTGGATTTCTGTTATCCGCTGCGTATCTCATTGTTTATGTATTAAAATGGGATACAAAATATGCTTTATATGTTGCAGTTATGTCTACAAGTATTGCTGCTATTGCAGGTATTCTTCAGATTGCCCACTTTGATAAAAAGAATTATGTGGAAATAGAAGAGGCTGCTAAAGTACAGAAAACAAGAACAGTTAAAAAGAAGAAACTGTTTAAAGAATTACTTGCGCTGGCTATTCCATATTTCCTTGTTGCTGTACTTGGATATTGTGATGATATTTTCAACTCTATCATGTTACCATTAGGTGTAAAACTGCATGGGTATTCCTCTAAAGAAGTAGACATTATTATTTCTGCTTTCAACTATGTCGGCACGAAAATGACAGCCATCCCTATGATCTTATCTCCAGGTTTTGCGGCTGCGTTAATTCCACATATTACTTCCGCAAGAACAGAAGGGGATATAGAGAAAGTAAAGAAAAATGTAGTGGATTGTGTAAATATTATCTTTTATGTAGGGTTACCTGTCTCTTTCTGCATTTTCCTGTATGCTTCAGATATTTACCATACACTGTTCTTTACACAGGATCCATTACTTGCGTCCAACTGTTTAAGATGGCTTGCTCTGGAAGGATTTCTTGCCACTATCACGCCTGTTGTCACAAATCTTTTGATGGCTCTTGGATTAAAGAAGGATGCTTTAAAGAACCTTTTAATCAATGTGTTAGTTAAAGGAATTACCATGATTCCTTTAATCTGGGCATTTGGATATGCCGGGGCAGTATTAAGTACCATTCCGGGAAATATCTATATTGTACTTGCCAGCTTTAAGGCAATGAATGAAAACTATGATGTCACATTTAAAACAGTTCTCAAGGTATTTGCACAATCTTTAGCAGGTATGGCTGCTATGCTTGTTGTATGTTATGGATTAAGATTTGTCGGTCTCAGTGGTGCACAGGGTTCCAAACTTGTCTGTCTGCTGAAAATGTGTGTGAATGGTATGGCAGTGGTGATTACTTATGCTGCAGTGACATCTGTATTGCATACTCCTGAGTTTGTATTCCACACAAGTCTTGTGGCTGTAGTGAAGAATAAGCTTCATCGTAATAAGAAAGAAGAAGTAGCTGAGTAAGCGTATCTCTTATCCTTTGGATAGGAGATTTTTTTGAATCAGTTGAATTTGTGAAAAAAAGTTCTAAAATACCAGGTAAGAAGGTGATGGATATGGCAGATATAGCCCGTGCTTTAGCTTGTATTCAGAAAGCACATGAATATTCCAAAGAACAAACATTTGCATTTGACCATCATGACATTTCCGCCTATATTGCAGATAGTGCCATGGAGGCATACAGAGAAAACAGCAGTGAAGAATTAAGTCCTGAACAATTTGATGTGGAAGAACAGGAGGCAATGACACATACAACTGCTTTAAAACAATGGCATATTGGACAGGTACTGGATGGTTCCATGCAATATCTTTTTGCTGTAAAAATTGATGAGGGTCTTTATTACAGATACAGAGAATGTAAAGCGTATCAGATGAAATGTCAGAGAGATCTTACAAAAGAAGAAATACAGAAGTTTTTATGCAGTACTTGTGACTATAAGGAAAGAGAGCTTTCTTCAGCTTATCCAGAATTTAATTATCCTGTCTGCGTTTCTGCTTATCAATTTCTTGATTCTTATGCCTATGTTGCAAGTTTTCCAGGTTATCCGGGTATTTGCGGACAGGGTAAACATCCTCAGGAAGCGGTTGAAAAAGCATATGACAATCTGGCTAAAGCAATCTGACAAACAAAAAACTCTGTGTGGGAATCACAGAGCTTTTTGCATTTAAGAGTTCACATTGGATGCCAGTTACGTAACACGACACATTTATGTTTAGGAGAACATAAAGATTTTTATTTTATGAATTGAAGGACTGAGTAAGTATCCTGTTCGTATTTCCAATGTAGTTAGTAACAACTAACTGTCTATAATATACTTGTTTTTCGTATATATGTCAAAACATTTTGAACATTTTTTATTCTTTTTTTGTATGTAGTAAATGAGAGGTATATATATGCAGCCATCTATTACGTCTGTTGCACAGCGACTGTTTCCTGATCAGGATATTCGAAAATTACTA
Organism: uncultured Bulleidia sp.; assembly: GCA_934757945.1. Taxonomy (GTDB): domain Bacteria; phylum Bacillota_I; class Bacilli_A; order Erysipelotrichales; family Erysipelotrichaceae; genus Bulleidia. The sequence continues at coordinate 7,619 of CAKVLT010000079.1, forward strand.
TGTCCGTTTCATGAAGATCATCATCCGGGCTCTTTTCATCTTTTTGACAGAAATAATGCCTATAAATGTTTTTCATGCGGTGCTTTTGGACACACTGCAGATCTTGTGAAACAGGTAAAGCATTGTTCAGGTTCAGAAGCCTATGCCTTTATTCATGGGACTAAAGCAGAGAAAAAGAACAAGGTAATGCATGTAAAAGAAGGGAAAGAAGAGTATTCTGCTATTTATGATATTTTTATGCAATGTTATCCTTTAAATGATCAGCATAAAAAGTATCTTCATCAAAGACACATTCAGATTCATGGTAAAGAATACTGTTCCATGCCACAAAGAGAGCAACTGCCGGTTTTTTTAGAGCATGTTGATTCGGAAAAACTGTATAAAGTTCCTGGATTTTACAGATACAAAGAGTCTGGACAAATTGGTATGGTGCAGCAAAAAGGCATTGGCATAGCTATTAAAGACGTACATGGTAAAATACAGGGAATTCAGATTCGTAAAGATATTGTAGAAAGGGATGAACCAAGGTACATATGGTTTTCATCAGATTGGATTAAAGGAAATGAGAAAGCATCCAGAATATTGGAAGGAGGAAATTCTCCAGGTGCTCCCATAGATGTACTGCCGGCTGTAAATTACAGGGAACTCGTTATTACTGAAGGACATTTTAAGGCGTCTCGAGTTCACGATGAGTTTCATTGTTCAGCACTCAGTGTGCAGGGAATGGGAAACTATGCGGGAATTCTGGACAGTTTGCATTTTTTAAAACCCACATGTATCTATATTGCCTATGACAGTGATATCTGTATGAATTTCAATGTGTATGTGCAACTGGAAAAGTTAGTGCATCTTATAGAAGATAACAGTGAATATCCTGTGCAGATACTTGTATTTTCCTATCTTGCAGGTAAAGGGATAGATGATGTTCTGGATACTGAAAACTATGCAATATATGCTGTGCCTGCAGCGTACTATTTTGTCTTTTACAGACAATTTGTTCAGTTAACAGATAAATTGCATATGGAAAGCAGGGAAGATAAAATAGAAATTTACGAAAAACTTGCTTTTAAGACAATCTATAAAAAAGAGTTTTTAAAGAGAGAGTTCCGGTAATATAATATGTTTATAAAGAAAAAGAGGTAAGTATGAAACAATATTTAGTAATCGATGTAGGTGGCACAGCCATCAAGTATTCTCTGATGGATGAAAGCGCCGTCATCCTTGAAAAAGGAGAAGTTCCTACAGAAATTGAAAAAGGCTTAGATCATTATCTTGATACTCTGGTTTCTATCTACAAGTTGTATGAAGGTAAGGTAGAAGCTGTATGTATGAGCGCTCCTGGTAAGATTGACGCCAATAAAGGTTTTTTCCATACAGGCGGAGCATTAAAATTCATTTCCAATTTTGATATGAAGACTGTTATGGAGGAAAGAACAGGAGTTCCATTC
>CAKVLT010000080.1 GCA_934757945.1 uncultured Bulleidia sp.
CTACTAGAAATGGACTGGTCAGCCAATCACTTGGCAGGTAGCAAGAATCCCCTGTCTTCAGACATGGGGAGTGTCAAGGAACATAGCTTAAAACGCAAAAATAAAATTCCAACAGAAATTGAATTATGCAGTCAGAGTTACTGCTCCAGAATGACAGCCAGTAAAGCACTGAATCATCTAGTACAGGAAGGACATATTGTTCAAAAGCATGGGAAAGGGGGCTTTGCTGCTTCCCTTGCTGTACATAAATACGTTTCACAATTCAGCATCTTTACAGATGATATGCGCAGTATTGATAATGCTTCCTGTTCTGCTTCTAAAAACAGTCACGGGCGAACAAAAATCATTACACATTCTCTGTTTCACAAATCAGAGCGAGACAAGGTTTAATAGACAACTATAATAATGTGGAATCCTTATCCATTTTTCAAGGTTTGCGACCAGCAGGCTCTTGAAAAAGAATCAACAACAGAATAATATAGAAAGGTGGACAGATGTCCACTTTTCTATATGAGAAAGGAATATTGAATATATGATTGTAATAAATCAGATGATGCAGTTATTTTTATTAATGATGATCGGATGTCTGCTGTTCAAACTGAAGGTATTAAATAAAAGTACAGTAAAAGATTTGAATGGATTTGTTTTGAACGTAACGATGCCATGTATGATACTAACATCAGTTCTGGGTGCACAGAGAAAAGGTCTTCCAATAAAAGATATTCTGACAGCAACTGCGATTCTTGTCATCTTGCTTCCTGTTGCTTCATATCTTTTCTTAAAGCTTGCGAGAATAAAAAAGAATACTGGATTGTGGCTGTTTATGATGATGTATCCAAATGTTGGATTTATGGGTTTTCCTTTAATGAAGGCACTGTATGGTGATGAATCGATTCTGTATACGGCAATCATCAATATGGCATTTAATGTTTCTCTGTTCAGTATTGGAAAAATGTGCATGATGGATGAATGTGATCATAGAATAAAAATGAATTGGAAGTTCTTGTGTTCTCCAGGAATCATTTCATCGCTGGTGGCTATCGCTTTTTACCTGACAAGTTTTTCGATTCCGGAAATAATCTTGAATCCGTTGAAAATGCTTGGAAATATGACGACTCCACTGGCAATGATGATTATTGGTTCAGTCATAGTACAGTACCCTGTTAAGGAAATCTTTTTTTCAAAGAAAATATATGCTTTTGTATTTTTGATTGACATTGTTTTGCCTCTTTTTTTCTATCCAGTTTTGAACTGTCTTATACAGGATAGTCTAACAAAAGGAATTGCATTAATTATTTTATCAATGCCAGTTGCAAATGGTGCTGTAATGTTTGCAGAACAATATGGACAGCCAGTAGAAAAAGCAGCACAAACAGTATGCCTTTCAACTTTGCTGTCAGTTATTACAATTCCGGTTGTAATGAAAATTTGTGGAATTTGACACTCCCCATGCCTGTGGGTGCAGTTAGATCGTACTCTGTAATGTTTGCAGTAATTCTTCTTTTGTATTATGTATCTTTTCCTGCATGACCATCGCAAGAAGAGTGTGTAAGTTTTCTCCAATCTCTTTTCCTTTATAACCAAGAGCTAACAGGTCTTTTCCTGTGATTTTCAGCTGAGATAACGTATAGGCATACGTGTCTGAAATGACTTCGGTATATAGTTTCTGTGCATTGTCTGTTGCTTTGAAGGTTGAGCAGTAATGCACATACGTATCAAAATCTACAGAGAGAGCTGCTAAGAGATACCGCACGTCGATTCGAGTGGAAACAGGCATGTCTTCTACCTGTAACAGGTTAAGGACAGAGGACATATAGGCATTAGAACATTTCATTCTCTGTAAAATCTGTCTTGCTTTGGAAATATCCTGTAATGGTCTTAAAAACAAGGCCATTCTTACACAAGCAGATCCCGAGGTTTCTTTTTCAAGTGTGTCCAGAACAGAAGAATAAGCAGATTCTGTATACTCTTTGATTTCCGGAAGGAATACTTCAATGACAGATCTGTACTTTTTAAGGATAGTACAAGGATACCCGCTTTCCAGTATTCCCATCCATTCAGAAGTGATTCTTTCAATGGATACATAGGAAAGGGTCTCTTTTTTTTGAATCAGTGTTCTGGAAGTGTTTTCTTCAATGGTGAAGTTTAATCTTGCCGCAAAGCGTAAAGCTCTTAAGATTCTTAAAGCATCTTCTTCAAAACGTTCATCAGGATTTCCTATACAACGTAATATATGGTTATTAAGATCCTGCTGTCCTGAAAAGAAATCCAGAATGCCACAGGAAGGGTGATAACACATGGCATTGATTGTGAAATCTCTTCTTTTACAGTCTTCCTGTAACTCAGAGGTAAAAGTAACAGAAGAAGGGTGTCTGTGATCTGTATAGGCACTGTCTTTTCTGTAAGTGGTAATTTCTACAGGGTGGTGATGGATCAGTACAGTAACTGTGCCATGCTGGATACCTGTATCAATGGTGGCATAGTTCTGAAAGACTTCTTTTAATTGCACAGGCAAAGCATTGGTAGTGACATCATAATCATGAGCAGGTAAATGGAGGAGGTGGTTTCTGATGGCTCCTCCTACCACATAGGCTTCATAGTGATGTGCATTGAGAATATGTAATATTTCTGATACGTAATCGGGTATAAACATGATTCCATTATACGTAGATTTCGTTAAAATAGTAATAAGAAACGGAGTGTACGTATATATGAGAATAGGACAAAGCAGTGATATTCATAAACTGGTAGAAGGCAGGAAACTGATTCTTGGTGGAGTGGAAATACCACATACAAAAGGCTTGCTGGGGCATAGTGATGCTGATGCATTATTACATGCTATAAGTGAGGCCATTCTTGGAGCTCTGGCTTTAGGGGATCTAGGACATCATTTCCCGGATACAGACCCTGCATGGGAGGGTGTTTCTTCTTTAATCATCCTTGAGGAAGTGACAAAGATGATGGAAGAAAAAGGATACTGCATAGGGAATGTAGATTCTCTGGTGCTGATTGAAAAGCCAAAGATGGCACCGCATATTCAGCAGATGAGAGAAAATGTGGCAAATGCACTGCATACTTCCATAGATAATGTGTCCATCAAGGCAACACGTGGAGAAGGCCTTGGGTTTGTAGGAAGACAAGAGGGGGTTCTGGCACAGGCAGTGGTGCTGCTGGAAGAAAAGCATGTTTGAAAAGACAAATGAACCTAAAGTGTTAAGAGATCCTGTACATGGGTATATTCATGTGGAATATGCAGTGATATGGAAGCTGATAGGGTCTCACTGGTTTCAAAGATTACGCAGAATTCGTCAGTTGGGTGGAGCATGCATGGTATATCATTGTGCGGAACATACACGTTTTTCACATTCTCTGGGTGTTTATGAAATTGTAAGAAGAATGGTTTCTGAAGTACAGGATATCAGCGATGCCTTGACAGAAAGAGAAAAGGTCACAGTGATGGCTGCAGGTTTGTTACATGATCTGGGACATGGCCCGTATTCTCATGCCTTTGAAGAGATATCCAGAACCAATCATGAACTTTATACTGTAAGAATCATAGAAAAAGATCCGGAAATCCGTTCTATTCTTGAAAGTGCAGGAAAGGGGTTATCTAAAGATGTAGCAGATGTCATTCGTCATAAGAGTGAAAATCCGTTATTGTCTCAGCTGATCTCTTCCCAGCTGGATGCGGACAGAATGGATTACCTGTTAAGGGATGCCTATTTTACCGGTACCAAGTATGGAGAATTTGACATGGAAAGAATTCTGCGTACCTTACGTGTGGTAGATGGTAAGCTGGTAGTGAAACAAAGTGGGGTCTATGCCGTAGAAAACTATATTATGGCAAGATATCACATGTACTGGCAGGTGTACTATCATCCTGTCGCTAGAAGTCATGAAGCGGTGTTACATACCTTCTTTCACAGATTAAAGGATGTAGGGAATGCAGAAGACCCAATGATCATAGAAGTGTTAAAACCGCTGACAGGCAAAAAGAAACTGACTCTGGAACAGTATTATGCGCTGGATGAACATTCCATTACCTATGGCTTTGAAGTGCTCACACGCCACAGGGATCCTGTATTGTCTGATCTTGCCCATAGAATACTGGACAGAGATCTGTTTGAGTATACGGATATGAGTACAAAGAACCTGAGAAGTGTGAAACAGGCACTGCTGGAACAGGGACTGGATCCTGAGTACTATCTTATGAAGGATGAAGTAAAACAAAGCCCGTATGTACCGTATGGCGGACAGACAGGCTCTATCTTTGTGAAGATGAAAGATGGTTCCATCAGGGAATTATCTAATGCAAGCAATATCGTTTTCAGTCTGATTCACGGACCATCCAAAGATGAGAAAAAGATATTTTATCCTGCGATTATTTCAAAGTGATTTCAATGACGGTATCTATAGGATCCGGACATTGATGATGTAAGGTATCAATATTTAAAAAGGTATAGTCGGGATAACTTTCCCCGTTCCATGGAGTAAGAAGCTGAATTTCAGAATGATCTGACAGTCTTCTTACTTTTTTGATTCTGTCTTTTGGAATGTGTACAGCTATATCAAAGATACTTTCGTCCATGATATGGGCATAGATGACATTGCCCTTCTGTGTGTATCTTCCCCATTCAGGTTTTTCAAGATCACACTTGCCACAGCCATAAATGGATTCTTTGTTGTATTTCATCCATTCTCCCATTTCTTCAAGGATTTTCTGACTTTGTAAGGGAAATTTACCTGTGGCATCAGGTCCTACATTTAAAATCATATTGCCGTTTTTACTGACACATTCCACCAGTGTTCTGATTAACAGTTTTGCGGATTTGTAATTGGAGTCCAGAGCACAATATCCCCAGTGTTCATTCATGGTGATACAGGCTTCCCATGGCACAGGTTTACCGACACTGTTGACTACACCATACGGTGGAATCATCTGCTCTGGAGAAGTGAAGTCTCCTGCGGTTTTGGAAGGGTGTTCTTCCATGATTGTTCCAGGATAAATGCCATCTCCTTCCAGACGGTTATCGATAATGACTTCCGGCTGGTAATGACGGACCATATCTATGAGCTCTTCTGCTTTCCAGGTATCTTTCTTCATAGTATCATAAGAGAAGTCGAACCAGAGTATATCCAGTTTTCCATAATTTGTGACAAGTTCTTTTACCTGAGCAAACATGTAGTCAAGATATCTGTTGAAATTACGGTTTCCATTAGAGTATTCCTGATGGTTTCTCATAGGATGATGTTTGTCCTGATAGTGAGGATAATCTGGGTGGTGCCAGTCTAATAAGGAATAGTAGAGGCCCACTTTCAACCCTTCTTTACGAAAAGCTTCGAGAAATTCACGAATATAATCTCTGTCGGATTTCCAGTTTGTTGTAGCAGAGTCAAAGAGACAAAATCCATCATGGTGTTTGGCAGTCATAACAGCATACTTCATACCTGCCTGTTTTGCCTGTTTTGCCCATATCTCTGGATGGAAGTCATCTGGATGAAATTCCTGTTGTAGAGGCAGATAGTCTTTTTCGTCCATCTGTTCGTTACTTCTTACCCATTCTCCTCTTGCTGGGATAGCATATAGACCCCAATGCAGAAAGAGACCAAATCTATCATGTTGAAATTGGGTGATTTGCATATTGTATTCTCCTTTACATTCATTATAATTTTATTTCAGAAATTATGACATTGTTTTGAAAGAAAAAAATAAATGTTTCACAAAGCTGTGAATATAGATACTATTCTTTATTTATTTGTGTTGACTTTCTTTTGAGTTCGTTTAGAATACCAAGGGTGTTATGAAAATAAGAGTTCGTTTAGAGCAGTATGATCTTCTGGAGAAGACTTCTTCCATTCTGGTGGAAACAAATGCAATTTTAAAAGACAATACATTATTGTATTTTGAAGCCGATGGCGTGCATAAACATGAAATTATTTTTGATGACAGTGAAATTACACTTAAACGTAAAGGAAAACAATATTCCAGTAACACAGTTTTACCGAAACATGGAGCGGGGGAAGCCAGCGTAGATTCACCATATGGAATGATGAAGATGGACGCCAGGCTGGTAAACATGTGCAGGACAAATGAAAAGTGGTCAGTGGAATATAAGTTATTTCAAGGTAATGAGACAGTAACACATATGCGTATGGTATGGAGTTTTACTTTACAGGCTTAAAAAAGGAGTTATGAAATTATGGCAGAAAAACAAACAATGACAGATGTAGCCTATACATTTTTATCAAAAAGAAAAAAAGAAGTAACATTTTTAACTCTGTGGGAAGCAGTTTGCGAAGCAATTGCAATTCCTGAAGACAAACAAAGAAAAAAGAAGTCTCAGTTTTATTCTGAACTGATGCTGGACACAAGATTTGCATCTTTGGACAATAACAAATGGGATCTGAGAAACAGAAGAAAGTTTGATGAAGTTCATGTGGATACTTCCGATATTGAACTGGATGACGACGACGAGGAAGATGTAGATACAACTGATCAGGATAACAGTCTGGATATTACTGATCAGGATAACGAAAATAACCAGTACTAAGATTACAGGAGTTGTGGCAACACGACTCTTTTTCTTTGTATATTAAGAATTTTAATGCGTCACATAAGACAAATCCCGGGGAGATTTTCCCCGGGATAATCATTATTATTTCATTCGAGCATGATGAAAACATGTGTATATTTTATGTGATTTAATTATGTTTGAATCTTGGTGAATCTATACGATACATATCATGTAAACAGAAGGGACAAAGAAGATGGTCTTCAGTGTCATCAGGTGTACTTAGTTGTCTAAGTATAAGGATGTCATGAATAGGCACATTTTCTGTGTAACCACATTTCTCGCATTTCATCAAGACAAACTCCTCTGTAGTATCTGTCATTGTGTCGGTATCCTCCTTTAAATGGATTGTCAGAACTGATATAGTCCATGAGATGACCACATCTGCATTTAAGCATATCACGATTATAGGTGTCATAACACAAAGTTCTGAATCTGAGTTTCTTTAATTTATATTGTAAATTGGCTTTTCTTTGAGCAAGTGTTCGTTTGAATTTCTGATGCTGACCTAATAGTTCATGAACTCTGTTAAGGACGTCCTGTTCCTTGTTGTTGTAAAAACCATAATATCTGATCATACGGAATCCAGTATCAGGAATATGAATAATCATCTTTTTCAAGAGTTCACGACCTGTTTCGTTAACGGTGATGCGTTCATTTGTTTTATGATCATCATAATACCAGGTGACTTCGTCAGACTTTTTATTGTAGTATGTGATTCTGCTTTGTGCCATAGGAGGGCGTGCTGCATAACGCATCATGTAGTTAACACATCCACCAATGTTTTTGGAGTAGGACTTCCTTTTGGTGGATTCCTTTTTGTCGTATCTGGCATAAACATAATATCCTTGGTTATATAAGCGATAAGATTTCTTTTTGATGGCGTAGAAACTTTTGCCGAAATATAAAGACATTAATCGGTTGATTTCATATTGCCAATATTTACGAAGGGCTTCAAAACTGAAAAAAGCAAATTGCTTACAGGTGTCTGTAGAAGAGTTATAGGAGACTTCCGGAACCAGGCAGTGGATATGCGGATTCCAGTTTAAAGCTCTTCCGAAAGTGTGGAGAGAAGCTATCATTCCGAATTCAATTTTGTGTTTGTAGTTTCTCAGCAGATAGTAATTGTCTTTTGGGTTTACTTTTTTGTCATTTATGATTTTCTGATAGAGTTTTTTGTTGAATAGCAGAGTAATGGTGTTTCTTGCAGCGACGAATAAGAGGTTGAGAGCTTTTCTGAATAAGAATCTGTACTCGGAAGGGATAGTGAAAACAATATGTCGATGATGAACATCAACACACATAGCCTGAGCTTTGGCAGCAAGTGTTTTTTGATACTTAACACCACAGGAAGTGCAGAATCTAGAATGACACTTATGATTAATAATATTGAAGTTATTGCATTCAGGACAAACAAAATAGTCAGAGCCTAAATAAAAGGTGTTACATAAAAGAGTTTTTTGTACATTATCCAGAACAGCTTCCCGAACTTTACCATGCATATAGAGCTCATATAGCCATTCGTAGTGAGTCCATAAAATATCTTTGATTCTAGGCTTATTAGGGTCGTAATTTCTATCATCACATGTCAGAGCGTTATTAGATATGTGTTCGGAATAAAGTTCAGTATCAAACATGACTATATTATAAGATAAGCAGAGACTATTGCCTCTGCTCTAATTTAATAGTGTCCCGTAGGGACTTTTTTTACTGGGAATACATAAAAAAGGCTGCAGGGTTGCAGCCTTTGGGTTACTTCCATAATTCTTTTGGCAGGTCTTTAAAGGTAATCAGTTCGACGTTGTTATCTTTTACCCATTGTTTTACTTCTTTACTTGTTAAAGCTTCCAGGTCTTTCACTCTGCAAAGATTGAAGCTGGATAATTCAAATAATACTGCATCAGCATAGCCACAATGTGTAACCAGATGACCGAATTCTTTTTCTAAAAAGTGTGACTGATCTGTAATAATGAAGTTTTTGAGATCTTCTGTCAGCTGTTTTTCAGGACTGCCAATCTGGTACCAGCCCATTCTTCCATAGCCACCACATAGTTTTTCTCCCACAGCTATTGTATAAGGTCTGTCATACTTATCGGCAATCGCAACTCTGGCTCTTTCTGTAGTGGCAGTACCATAGGCATGGGCATGAACGTAGTCAGGTTTTTTACCAACAAGTTCAATGAATTTCTGTACCTGTGCATCAAATTCTGCAAATACCTGTTCGTAATTGACATGGTCATTATCTGGAGCTGTCTTGTCTGCTTCTCTGTTTTCTCTGGAAGTTAAGAAGCTTCCATCTTCGTGACAGAGATTTGGAACCTTATCATAGCCAAGTAAGGAACTTCCTGTACTTGCGTTAAGATCGATACCTAAAGCAATGTCATCCAGGTAAGGACGAATCTTTTCCACACATTCTTTTGCCCATGGCATGTTGGAGAATAAGCCGGTGTTTTTTA
>CAKVLT010000081.1 GCA_934757945.1 uncultured Bulleidia sp.
TGGATACGTTTTGTTTTCCAGTGTCATCATCGCAAATTTTATTATTATTGAATAGGTACAGATTATGTAGCGGTTACCAGAATACTAGTATCTTTTATTTTATTGTCCCTCAAATAAAACAGTTGATAATCTGTAATTGATTATCAACTATAAGCACTATTGCTTTTCTGTAAATATGATTAGCAATAATTTTATACTTTATACATCTTTTCTCAAGGAATAATATTGGGTTGGATCACTTTTATTACTTCCATGCCATTCAATTAAAGATAATTCTTCTAAATGCTTTAGTTGTTTTCTAGAAAAAGTATCTCCTTTGCCAAACATTTCTTTTACCTTTTTTATTGTAATTGATTTGTTATTGGCTAGATACTGAATGATGACTGTTTCGAATTCATTGAGACTTTCTAGTATTTCCTGTCTAAAAATAGAGGACAATTTATCATCAGTTCGTAATTGTCTAGATGTAATGCTATTTTCTAATACCAATAACACTGAATTTCCATTAGGTTCAGAATATTTTGGTTCTTTCAGGAAAAACATTTGCATTTCATCATAAATTCTTTTAACACCTTCATTTAATTCTTTTACCCACCCAAATTCACTTAACACTCGTGCAATTCTAGGATTTCTAGAATATCTAGTATTTAACATATTATCTAAGGTAACGATATTTGGGAGATGTCCTGGACTAAAGATTTCCATCCGATCATCATAAAGAGATACTCTGATATGATCACCCATAATGGAATAATTACGATGGGTTAAACTGTTAACAATCCCTTCAAACCATGCAAATTCAGGGTATTCGGGAATAACTTTGAAAACTCCATTTTCATCCAGGTATTGAAATTCACGCAATTGTAAATTTATGGCAGTTTTGACTTCCTGAATTATTTTTGGAATAGCATATTCATAATTGATTTCTTTAACAATATTCAATCTTTTTCCAGTTTCAAAGCGTGTTCCATCAAATTTTAACAATCGCAATCTTGCATTTGGAAGAAACTTTGTTGGATATTTTGCAAACAGGAGAATCCCTGCATTTGTTAAATGTCCTCTTTTTAATAAACCTCTTGCATCAAGAATTTCTTCATAAGATAATGAGGTTCCTAGTTTTTCTTTATATTGCTGAAGTAATTGTAAATCTACATCTTCCATCGAAGAATCTTCAACAACGATATCCTCAAATACTCGTTCTCCTTTATCATATTCAAGTTGTGTTACTTGCTCATGGTTTAAAAGCTTAGATTTATCACCAACACGAAGATACACTTTATCATCGCTTGTTTTGATTACAGCATTATCACTTGGTTCAATAAAGAAAAGTAATATAGAATCCTTTCTAGAATCTACAGTTACCTCACGGATTTCATGTTCAACTTTTATTCTTCCTTCGCAACTAGAAAAAGGTATTTCTAAGAAATCATTGATTGATTTCGAATCATTATTATGAAATCCAGTTATTTTTCCATCGTCTTCGATTCCAATAACTAAAACACCTCCATTGGCATTTGCAAATGCAACTAGATGTCTTGCTATATCTATAGGCTTGATTCTAGCACTCTTTCGGTCAAGATATTGACCTTCTTCTTCCTTGGTTAAATAGTCTAATGTTAAGATTTCTGGTAACAATGTGAACACCCTCTTTACAATTCCATAGATATTTTATCATTTTGAACATGACAAATTCTACTCCGTTTTACTCCTCTCTACCCCTCGCGAACCCCGTTCTACCCCTCGCGAACCCCGTTCTACCCCTCACAAATCTCATTTGTAAGTCTCCGTTTACCTTGTAACATCACATCTCCATCCTAAAAATGGGTAAAGAAACATTTATCCATTATATAGACGCTCCTTTTTCTTCCTGTTCTTATACTATTTTTACAACTATTTTTCGCAAATGACTAAGTCAAAAAACTTTGGATAACCATATAAAAACAGGTAACATACTCTCTTTCAAAAGTACCTTACCTGTTATCTTCATGCATTATTTAAAGCTATTGCTTTTCTGACACATCCATCCCCTGTATCCAGCAATTCTTTTGCGTGCCCTGCATCTGTATTACAAAAAATACACACAATCGCCACCTTACTGGAACCATGTGTTTCTTCCAGCACTTTGACAGCTTTCTCTTTTGTACATCCTGTAGCCTGCATGAAAATATGTACTGCTCGTTGTCTTAATTTCTCATTGGCAGGCTTCATGTCCACCATCAGATTTCCATACACCTTGCCAAGTCTTACCATTGTGACTGTAGATAACATATTACAGACCATCTTCTGCGCTGTACCTGCCTTTAATCTTGTAGAACCCGTCAAGATTTCCGGTCCACAATCCAGTTCAATTGGCACATCTGCATATCTGGAGATTTCTGCATTGAGGCTGCAGGAAACAGAAATAGTAGAACACCTGGCAGTATTTGCATAGTCCAGACTACCAATCACATATGGTGTTCTTCCACTTGCTGCTAATCCTATCATAATGTCCTTGGAAGTTAATGACATCTCTTTCAGATCTTTTTCTGCCTGTTTTGGATCATCTTCCACATTCTCTTTAGCTTTGATAAAAGCAGATGCACCTCCTGCCATACAGGCTTTTACCTGTTCAGAAGAAAAGGTTGGCACACATTCCACTGCATCCATAACACCGATTCTGCCGGAAGTACCTGCTCCTATGTAAATCATCCTTCCACCATTATCCAAAGCTGAATAGCATAGTCCTACTGCCCGTTCTATTTGAGGAAGATTCTGTCTGACTGCTTCCAGTACATGTCTGTCTTCATCATTCATTACACGTAAGATATCCATCACAGACATGGTATCCAGATTTTCCGTGGCAGTATTTCTTTTTTCTGTATCGAGTTTTTCAAGATTCATCTTTCTCTGCCTCAATCATTTGTATACCCGTAGCACTGTCTATAAGATCTATCAGTTGCATATACTCCAAAGAGATATGCCCCACAACATTCACTCTTTCATCTGCAGGCATATCTTTCTTTGCAATACTGAGTTCTCCAGCATATCTTCCGAATGTCTGATTGTTTATACAGATACTGCCTCTAACTCTTTCTACCGTGTGAAAAGGTACTATCTGTTCTATTTGTAATTGTCTTGATTCCACAGAGCGAAACATCCATTCACTGTAATCTTTTATGTCATGATGTACTATGGACATATATGGATCAAAAGACTGTGTACAATGTACCGGCACTTTCAGAAAATCTTGCTGTAAGTCTCCTAAAACATCCCAGTCTGAATCCTGCACATCAATATCTCCGATTAACACAATATCTGTTCCGGCATTACAGAGTTCCAGTACATTTTTCACTATGCCATCTTTATTCCATCTGTGGCTTTCTACCGTAGGCAATCCTTCATAAAGAGGACCTCTTAAATGATGATTACCAGGAATAAATCCTATAGTCTGTATACCATATTGATGAAAGAAAACATTTCTTTCCTGCACATATTCTAAAGATAAGCCAGTATATGGTTCAGGATAATAGTTATGACAGGCACATATTCTTGTGCTATCACATTGTTCCAGTATCTCTTTCAAAGTATCTTCAGAGGCAGAGGCGTTGACAACGATATGAAATACTTTAGATAGTTCTTTCATCTCTTCTGAAGTAAATCCATCATCAAGGCGTATATACTCCACACCGTACTGTCTTAAATCCCGTACACTTTGAAGATGTAATGTATGTACAGTTTGTCTGGAGATATCTGTAAAGATACGGATATCAGAAGATACAGCATATTGCTGAAGAGAATGAAATCTTTCTAATACATCCAGATGCTGTTCTTCAGGAATCTGGAGAGAGGAAAAGGCAATATGCATCCCTTTTTCTTTTGCTTTGTCCATAGTATGAACTGTTAATGCCTTGTCCACACTTGTATACAGTGATATTCCGAGTTGCATATTGCCTCCTGATTATTCGTTATCTAAAATAGCCGCCTGCATATAGGCTTTGGCATAAGGACCGCCACTTGCTTCAACAGCATGAATAATAGCCATAGCATGGTAATATTCGTAATACGGCATACTATTTACTCCACCATTGAAGATTGTATAGTGCCTTAAAGCATTAAACCATCTGTCAAGTTCTTCCTGAGTCTGAGATACATACACACTTGGTATAAACCCCGCAAGATCTTCACAGTTTTCTCCATAATACAGTTTGATCTGTACACCTTCTTTTTGCAGTCTTCTTACAGCTTCAGTAACTGTTTCATATGTATAGTAGTGACGTTGATGTAAGGTGCCTCTTGCATGGGTGATGACACAATCTGCTTTTTCTGCTTTTAAGTAGTCCATGATCCAGTGAATCATGTCTTCTTCCTCTGGAAGAGTAGCAGCAGTATACCCAAGCAACTTGCAATCTCCACCCATGGCAGTATCACAATCCTGCATTTCCTGCAGGAGTTTTTCTTCGTATGCTTTTTTCTCTTCTTCTGTAGCTTTCGGATCTGTCAGCCTTCCTTTGGTCATATGTACAAAAGTACACTTTGCGCCCCTTTCAGAGTATCTGATGATCATTGGACCACCTTGTAATTCCGCATCTAATGGATGTGCTCCAAAAGAGATGACACGTTTGTAATTTCCCATAACTATACCTCCTTGCGATACATGTAATACGTTTTCACTTCTGTAAGGCCATGCCTTCTGTAAAACCTTGCAGCATCTCCTCCGGTCCAAAGACAATAGAAGGAATAGATGCATCTTTTCTGCATTTCTCTCATCTGTAAATCCAGCAATACGCCACCTATACCGAAGTCTCGGTACTTTTCAGATACACCGATTGGTCCAAATCTTCCATCATTACCATCAATCTTACGCATGCAATAGCCAATCACTTCATTATCTTTGACAGCTAATACAATGGTATCTTCTGCTTCCTGCCTCTGTAATGCATGGAGTACATTCAGCGTCCATCCCGCACCAAATTCACGATTGGTTAAAGACAATAATGCATCTTTATACGTATCTGTATACATGGTAAAGGTAATACCTTTACCTTCTAATTCTTTTTTATGATGTACTGTCTTTTCAGGAAGGGTAAAGGTATAGAGGTCTCTTGCCATACTGTACTCTTCCCCACTACGTGGATATCCATGGCTTTCAAAGAAAGAAACACCTTCTGTATATAACACATCGATACCTGGTGAAAAGTAGTTAGGGCTGTAAGCACATAGCGTAATATTTTTAGACCCTGCTTTTATCAATCTGTCTTCTATCTCTTGTAACAGCTGTGTACCATAGCCTTTATGTCTGTACTCAGGATGAATAAAGAACACACTGATCCATCCTCTATCAGGTTCTAAGCCTCTGGTAAGATAAGGATACTTTCTACGTAATCCAAGACAAAAACCCATCACTTTATTATTTTCTTTAGCAACTAATGCCAGTTCTTCATCAAAGTTTTCATCCAGTTCCACCTGTTGCAGAAATCTTTCCTCTGTCACAGGATCATATAGTAATGAGTCATTCCATACAGATACCACTTCCTGTATATAAGCATGTCTGTAGGCATCTATGGTAAACATTATAGTGTACCTTTACTTTCTTCCAGTTCCTTCTGTTCCAGTTCAAGCTCATTTCTTTCCATGATACGGAAGAATGGAAGGAAAATCAGATAAATGAGTACAAGGTTAAGAATAGAAATCACAGGAGCCAGAATGTTGAATCCGGAGCCAATAAAACTTGCAACAGGCACAGGCATTGTCCATACCACCATTGCCACAATAGCCGGTGTTAAACCTAATGCAGCAAGAATACCATTAAAGATAAACAATACTGTAAATCCTAATACCCAAGGAATGAACATCAATGGATTTAATACAATAGGAAGACCATACATAATAGGTTCAGCAATATTGAAGATTGTGCCAGGAAGTGCCATCTTACCTAACACCTTAAATCTCTTCACTTTAGATCTTACACACAGTAAAGCAATTGGGAATACAGAACAACGTACATAGAAATTGATCCAGCCAGAAGTAAACATATACGGTATTGGCTGTCCATTGGCAAAGGCATTCACATTTGCAGTCGTTGTCTGGGTCCAGATAGGTCCCATAACAGATCCTACAATATCAGAACCATGTAAACCAACAAACCATAATAATCTATCCAGGAAGAAGCCAAGTAACTGAGCAAAGAAGCTTGATCCACCAACGACTAATTTTGCAAAGACACTGTTTAAAATAGCAAGGAAATCAAAACCTGCAATACCTCTTCCTAAGATTGCAGCAATGATCAGCACCACTGTCACAGGAATCATGGCAGTAAACGCATTGGCAATCATAGGTGGTACAGAATCAGGCATCTTAATAGTAATATTCTTTCCAATTAAGAATCTGTACACTTCTACTGCAAGAATAGAAATGAAGATAGCACCGAACATACTTGGTGCACCTAATACATAATTAGGCCAGTCAAAGTTTTCAGATAATGTACCCCAGTCAATGAAACAAAGGAACGCTGTCAAAGCCACTAATGCCCCTGTCACTCCAGATACTCTGTGATCTTTTTTGGAATAGTGGTTTGCCAAATGATATCCATTCAGCATGGCTGTTAACAGACCCAGTAAGTTAATGGAGATAAACACCAGCTGCAACAGCCATGGCTTGCATGGAGTCACCACCGCAGAAATAGCATTTGCCACACCTGGAAGATTCAACCCTGTTTCACCAAATAATCCAGCAAGATTGAGAATCAATGTGGCAGTAGCACCCAGAATCATCATTGGCATCAATGTAATGAAAGCATTCTGTAATGCTGTAAGATAACGTGTCTGTGAAATTGTCACCAATGGTGGCGCAACTTTTTCGACTACGAAATCCGTCAATTTGTCAAGAAAGCTCTTTTTCGTCTTAACGTTTGTCATAGTATCACCCCTTTTCGAAATCCAAGCTTATCTGTAATCAATATAAACAAGTTTCCCAAAAGTTTCAATACTTTTCTCAATAATTTTGAGAAATTTCTCATTTTTAATTTAGACATCTATTTTGAATTACGTTATTATGTAAACAGAGGTGTATTTATGTCCCCATTTGAAAGAATAGAACTATATACAGAAGAGTTCACTAACTCTGATCACAAGATATACAAATACTTACAGAAATCTCTTTCTGATGTCTTTTCCTATTCCATTACAGAAATAGCAGATAAAGCAGGTGTCTCTAAAAGTGCCTTATTAAGATTCTGTAAGAAAATTGGCTATGAAGGATTTACAGAATTTAAATATGACGTATCCAGATACTTGCTATCCGGAACAGGAAGTGAAGAAACAACCAGTTCTTCTTTACCAAAGATTCTGGATCTGTATTCCAGGCAGATTTCTTCTCTGTCCGAAGCCTTTACACCTTCCACACTTCACAACCTTACAAACATCATTCTGAATTCTCAAAGAATCAGAATCTTTGGTATTCATGAAAGTGGATTATCTGCCACCTATATGTCGTATCGTTTATCTTCTTTAGGCATTGATTCAGAACCAATCTGTGATTCTGTTTCCTTTAATCCAAAAGTATCCTGTGCCAAAAACCATGATTTAAATATCTTCTTCTCTGTATCAGGTGCCAACCAGCAGACATCCACTGCCTGCCAGACCGCCTTTACAACAGAAGCCAGTAACATCCTGATAACAAGTAATGACCATGCTAAGGGAGCAAAAAACTTTGATGCAGTATTAGTACTGCCTTCCATCAGTACCAATCAATCACAATTATTCTTAGATACCCATAGTATTGTCATCATAGGCATAGACATCATCATCAATGAACTGGCTAAGATCATGAATGAGAAAACGAGTTAAAATAATTAATATCATTTATTCTTCAACCACTTCTTAAGTATCAGCCTAATTCCATTTACATTAAATACTCTTACATATACAGAATTAGCAATGCGTTTCTACCAAAGGAAAATTTCACATGAAAGATAACAATAGCAACATAAAAATACTTGTTTATTTAGGAATTAATTTATTCTTGTCATCCTTTTTTATATATTCTATATATAAATGCAGCCCCACCCACACATTTAATATAACCTGTATTAATATTTTCTTTGCTTTTTTAATTCTATTTTTCCTCGGTTTTTTTATCTTGTTTTCAAAAGCCAAAAAAACTGAACAATTTGATTACTTGAAATTATCTCCATTTATCAGCATTTATACTTTTGTAACTTTTTTTGTAGCACTGATTGCAATCATTCTTTTACTATTAAAATATACAATCTATTTCACTTATTCTTTTGTCACCTCTCTCCTTCAAACTGCTGACAAATTAGATAAAATGGTTTTAGTAGCAATTATCACAGCCATTTTTACCATAATCACAAATTTAATTCTAAAATTTGCTGAATATAAAGTAAGTCGGCAAAATTATTTAGCACAAAAGCGAGAAATTCCTTATCAAAAATTTATAGAATGCTTTTATAAACTTCAAGATGCTAGAAAAAAATACACACAACAAGATTTGCTTGATGATTTAAATGAATTTTCTCAGGGATTTACGTTATGGGGATCAAAAAAAGTTGTTGAAAAATGGAATGAGTTCCGTTTCAATTCTACTAAGCCTAATATGGAGGAAAAAAACTTATTCATTTTAGAAGAAATAATGAATGAAATGTGAAAAGATATAGGCACTAAGAAGGTAAAGAAAGGAAATCTTCTAGGATTTATTGTCAATAACATACAGGATTATCTCAAATGAAGGATTTGATTCATGAACAATGAATACTCTATACACGAAGATTCGCAAACTCTACATAAACTGTAGCCACAAACTTCTTCCACCTTGCATCTTATCC
>CAKVLT010000082.1 GCA_934757945.1 uncultured Bulleidia sp.
GTACACCACCATTTGCACGTCAAAAAGCACAAAAAATCCGTCAGCTTTCTTCCAGGATTAAAAAGTTAACGGATCATATTTTATAAAATAGTGCGATAAACTTTCAGTCTGAATGTATCCATTTGTCATAATCTTCGTGTATGGAATAAGAAATCTGCTCAGTGTTCTCCGACCAATTCAGGGCAGGAGAGACAGTGCAAGTATTATCTGATGATGTGTATATCGCATAGAAATATTATACAGCCAGTGATTGAAAAATTTCTTCTTAATGATATGAAAATAAAAGACATACGTGCCTTTTCAAGTATGTTTTCTGTTCGAGTTGGAAATTCGAAAATAATTCACCTCAAATAATTGAATTTTGCAGCAACTTGTTTTCTTTTCAAGATGGAAAACAACAGTAAACGAACTATATTAAGCATTGTTATCTTCTCTAAAAATCTCACACCACCATATTCATTGTTCTCGTATATTTTCTACTAAAGGTAGAAATTTTTTGTTAATAACATCTATTAAACCTTTGTCGGATAACTTAATTTCAGGATATACCGCTAATGTCATTAATGTCAGGAAAGTTAAAAGATTTTCATGGTGAAATCCCATTTTATCTGAATTGATTATCAACTGTTTCATTTCCTTATATAAATCTTCAGGAGATAGATCAGATAAGAGCCCTGCCATTGGTAAAGGAATCAAAGATACTACTTTCTGATTCGTAACTGCACATATACCGCCATTGCATTTTGCAACTTCATTAGATGCTAATGCCATATCTTCGTCATTACCTCCATATACAGTTAAATTATGACAATCATGACCATATGTCAGAGCTATTGCTCCATGAACATTATCCATACCATTAATGATACCTAAACTATGCTGATAAGTTCCATAACGATTAAAAACTGCCATTTTCAGATACGGTTTAGTTTCTACAACAGCACGACCATTATATTCTTCAGAGATACTTACTTCTTTTTTTACTGGTATTGTATATACAGAAGCACTATCCTGCTGCATGACATTTATGGTTGCTGTACCGCCCTTAAATCCTTCTGGTACTGATACATATACTTTAAAATCTTCAGCTTTAACCTCTTTGACATTTACAGATCCTTTTAAATCTTCAGGAATGGTATATGAAGGGATTTCTACTTTAAATGTACGATCTTCATATACTACAATGCCGTCTTTCATGACCACTTCAGCTTTAGGATGTCTTAAATCCTTTACCAGCTGAATATCTGCATCATTGCCTGGAACAATAGCACCAGTATGATATAAACGAAGTCTTGATGCTCCATTAATAGTTGCAAAACGAATTGCTTTAAGCGGATCAAGTCCTAGTTCAATTGTTCTTTCTACAACATAGTTCATATGTCCATGTTCCATTAATCTTGGCAATGGGACATCATCCGTTACAATACAGATACGGTCACTTACTGAAGCCTCATTCATTGCTTTAACTAATTCTGCATTTAATTTGCTTTCCTGTACCTGAACGGTAAACCCTAAAGAAAGTTCCTCTAATAACTTTTCAGCTGAGTCCAGGGTATGATCACTGTCAATTCCCATAGCTCTGAATACCTGTAAACCTTTACCAGTTAAAGAAGCTACATGTCCATCAAGAAGTACCCCTTTATCAGAAGCGGCCTGAATAATATCAATCATTCTTTTTTCTCCATGACTGACTGCATTAAAATCCATGACTTCGCCTAGCCCAATAACACCATTCAGATTTAACATCTTATCCATTTCTTTATTTGTTACATCAAAACCGGATGTTTCAAATCCAGGTAAGGATGGAATTGTAGATGGTGCAAAAACAAATACATTCAGTGGCAAATTTAAGCATGCTTCTACAAGACTTTCTACACCTTTAATTCCCATGACATTAGCAATTTCATGAGGATCTGCAGCAACAGTTGTTGTACCACAGGATAAAGCAATTTCAGCAAAATGATTTGGTGTTAACATACTGCTTTCAAGATGCATATGAGAGTCAATAAAACCAGGCAAGGCAAACATATTCTTACCATCAATATACTTTTTAGCCTTTAAATGCTTTCCATCATAGGCTATTTCCCCTATTTTACCTTCAATGATACCTATTTCCCCTTTTGCAATTGTATCATTATAAACATTTACAATCTGAACATTCTGAAATACAACATCATAATCATTTCTTTCAAGCATTGTATCTGCAATATTCTGTAACATATTCGTTTGGTATATATAAATTAGCTCATACAGCTGAGTCAAATCTATATACATCTCCTTTCTCTTCCGGCTTAGTATCGGCCCGGAAACCGAGTAAAATTTAGATTGTGAATGTGTAATTCACAATCTCAAAGATCTCTCTGGGAATGTGCTGGATTTGTTAACATTCCCGATTGCTTTCATTGATCTCTTGACTTCCTTATAGTTAAATCCTCCATTTTTTCAGGTGTGAATTCCTTTTTTATCAGAATAATTCTAATAGGAATATCTAATATTCACAAGAATTTTACTTACTATCCATTATCAATAACATCACTAAGACCACATAAAAAATAAGCTATCTTTGCAGATAACTTATCTATTGAAACTAATGCATCAATGCTGGAATGGAGCTATCAGATTATTGAAGGCTGTCTATTTAGACATTTGCCAGTAAGGATATTCTGTAAAAATAAATCTTCCCTCTTCATTTTTGGCAACAGGAAAGTCTATATGGAACATTTCCTGGTCTTCCATCCTCTTAACAGCCATAACCACTGTAAATGTACCATCCATATTATCTTTAATACTTTCTACCCAACTGTTATAAGATCCATCATCTGCTTTTTTCTTACAGGAAACATATATCCTGTCATTATATTCCAGAATATCTTTATTCTGTATTGCCTGTTGCAGGATAGTATATGTGTACTCTTCAGAAAATATCTCCAAGAAACTTTCTTTAACCTGTTCTATTGTGTACAAATATCCATTCAATGAATTCATAGGAACATATTGTCTGTTTTCAAAAGTGACAGTTTCAGCACCTGCAGAATAGTCTCCCGCGAAATTGAAATATAACCAGAGACTTTTAGCATTTTCAGAAAGCTCAGTTGCTTCAGAGAGATATAACACTGAGCCATCTTCCGGATAGAAAGTATAGCCGTTAATACCCTGAAGGCTATCAAGAATGGACTGTTTATCCTTTTCATATGTCTTTGATAAAGCAAACACATCAGGAGTTACTTTATCTTTATAATGAGAAATAGAATAATTATCACGTATAGTGAGAAAACGTTGATCGTCATCTGATACAAGTCTTCCTGCAGCTACTCTGCCAGGATAAGACACTGAAGAATACCCAATACCTGTATTATCTATAATCAGAAATGAAAGTTCTTTATTATCATTTTTTTCAACTGAAAAAGATACAAGTCCTTCAGAATAAGTAACGTTTACAAGCCCTATCCATCTTTCAGGTAATGTTATTTCATACGTTCCGTCTGTAAAATGGGTCTCCGTTACTATGGCTTTACTCATGCACTCATGTAATGCATTTTTGAAAATGCCATAATTCTCAGGAAAATGATTACTGCCACTGGCAGTGATTTCAGATCCATCTGCTAATACTACTTCAAAACTCATTGAACTGCCATCTAAAACATCTACAGGATTGGAGCCATGAAAAACAGCCCATGAATTCACTCTGCAGTTTCCCATAATCTCACAGATTTTCTGATAAAGTTCTTTATCACCATCTATAGAGCGTATAACAGCTCGATGTTCTGTATATTCATTGGTTTCATGATTCCACAAAGATTCAGTAACAGCATACTCCAGATATACTCCAGAATCCGTTGTATGTCCCTCATATACATAATTCTGAGCAGTAGTACCAGATTCAATCAATTTGAAACTGATAAAATCCATAGGATCACCTCCATAGTTAGCAGGTTTATTTTTAATTGTGCACCCTGATATACATATAATGATAAGAAATACTATGATACCTATTTTACAAATATTTTTCATGAACCTTCTCCTTTATAAACAATAAAATGCAAATTATAGATAAACGAAAAAGAATATTTCTATTAATACACTTGCATAGGAAACACCATCTGTCAATAACATCACTAAGACCACATAAAAAAAAAAATAAGCTATCTTTGCAGATAACTTATCTTTTTGAAACTAATGCATTAATGCTGGAATGGAGCAATAGAAATCAAAACTTTATTAGTTTGATCAAGTCTTGATACTTCCAGATTCACTCTTTCCTTACGATTGTTTGTAGAGGAATCTTTTTTAAAAAATGGGAATACATACTGTTTAGGCTGATCAGCTTTAATGATAACAATCTTTTCTGGCATATCCGAAACCTCCTATCTCTATGTATAGTATTGCCCATGTAACAGTGAAATGGAAGTTGAATATCAAGAAAGTTTTTGGGATATTTTCGTTACAATTTTACAAGCAAAATTGCATATTTTTTACCAAATGTAAATTGTTTCAAATTAAAAGAGACCTACTTGGAGATCTCTTTGTTCAGGTCAAGGATAAGGGTTTCAAGTTTATCAGCAGGTATGTTTTTAATTCCGGAAGCGTTCTTATGACCGCCTCCTCCATACTTCTCAGCAACAGTATTAATCGCTGTTTCTTTGGAACGAATAGAAGCATCATATACTTCTTCACCGTTTTCATGCTGGGTAAAAACAGCCCATGCTTTAAACTGTTTTACATGACCAAGTTCATCGATGCAGTTTCTTGCATCCCCTGCTCTGATAGCATTTTTAACAAGCTCTTCTTTTGTAACAATACAATACGCCAGGCCTGCATCTGTAATCACTACATGGCTTCTTAAATAAGCGCCAAACTGGAATATCTTCAAATCTGTATCAAAAAGTTCTCTGTTAAGAGCGGGAATATCAATATGTTTTGTTGCAAGATAAGAAGCTACAGATAAAGTATGTGAAGTTGTATTGGTTGTTCTGAAACATAAAGTATCTGTCAACAGACCTTTAT
Organism: uncultured Bulleidia sp.; assembly: GCA_934757945.1. Taxonomy (GTDB): domain Bacteria; phylum Bacillota_I; class Bacilli_A; order Erysipelotrichales; family Erysipelotrichaceae; genus Bulleidia. The sequence goes on from CAKVLT010000082.1 coordinate 5,005, forward strand.
ACAGATATTCTGCAGTTTCTCTGGAAACACTGTACATTTCAGAATTATCCCAGAAAAACTGTGCAAGAATCTCACAGGTAGCTGCAGCTGTATCAAAAACAACACACATATTTCCAAATGGTTCTCTGTTAGGATGATGATCAATCTTGATCACCATTTTTGCCTGAGAAAACCTTTGATCATCCGTTCTTTCCGCATTGGCAGTATCTAAGACAATTGCAAGAGATTCTTTAATCGTTTTGGTGGGAATACTGTCAGAAGTTGGAAACTTGCTCTGGGTACATGTTTCATTACCCAAAGCATAGATATTCTTTCCCGGAAAATTCTGTTTCAGCCATGTATAGAGACCATACTGTGCGCCCATAGCATCACAATCTGGATGTTCATGTCTGAAAATAGTAATTGTTTTATATTCTTTAATACAATCTAAAAGATTTCCAAAATCAAATGTCATATTAAAGACCTAATAAATTAGCAGTATCACGGGCAATCATGAGCTCTTCGTTTGTAGGCACAACCCATACCTGAATCTTTGACTCAGGATTGGAAATACAGCATTCCTTACTGTCAGGATTTTCATTCTTGGCATAATCAATGGAAAGACCCATACCTTCTTCAAGATGCTTCAGGATTCTTTCTCTTGTATTCCAGTCATTTTCACCTAAACCAGCTGTAAATACCATAGCGTCCACATGTCCTAACTGCATCATATAGCCACCAACAACATTAATAACACGGTTTGTATATAGATCTACTGTTAAGATGGCGCGTGGATCATTTCTATCTACAGCAGCCTGTATATCTCTTGCATCGGAAGAAATGCCAGAAACACCTAACATACCAGATTCCTTGTTTAATACCTTATCCATTTCATCAGGTGTCAGGCCAAGTTTCTTCATCATGTAGAATACAACAGTAGGATCGATATCACCACATCTGGTACCCATCATGATACCACCAAGTGGTGTAAGACCCATGGAAGTATTAACAACCTTTCCATTTTCAATAGCTGTAATACTTGCACCATTACCTAAGTGGCATGTGATCATGTTTAAAGAATTTACATCTTTACCCATCAGTTCAGCAGTTCTTCTGTTAACATACTTGTGACTTGTACCATGAGCACCATATCTGCGAATACCATAATTTTCATACCAGGAGTATGGTGTTGGGAATAAATAGGATTCCGGTCCCATTGTCTGATGGAATGCTGTATCAAATACGAATACATGCTTAATAGAAGGTAAAGCTTCACAGAATGCCTTATAGCATACCAAGTGAGCAGGATTGTGTAATGGAGCAAGATCACTTAATTCTTCCACCTTGTTAACGACATCTTCGTCAACAATAACACTGGAATCAAAGTATGCACCACCCTGCACAATTCTGTGACCAGCCGCATTGATTTCATCAAGGCTTTCAACAATACCATAAGATGTTAAACTGTTTAATAAGATTTTAACAGCTGTTTTATGGTCAGGAATCGGGCATTCCATAGATTCTTTCTTGCCATCAAATTTAATAGTAAAGGCTCCCATCTCCTGTCCGATTCTTTCAGCCTGTCCGGAACACAGAACTGTTTCCTCAGGCATTGAGAATAACTGGAACTTTAAGGATGAAGATCCTGAATTGACTGAAATAATTTTACTCATTTTGTGCTCCCTCATTTTCAGTATTTATAATGTCCTCTATTAAGTTTAAAACTTTTTCGTTTTTTCACTAGAATTTGTCGCTTTTTTAAGTTCTTAACAAGATGTAATTTTTCTTCATATTGCTGCAGTTCGCTACGTGCATGCTTTAAAGCATCAGAGATCGCTGCCCTGCTGATATCCTGTTCTTCAGCTATTTCCTTCAATGAATAATCATCTCTGTAATATGCTTCAAAAATATCTCTTTGTTTATCTGTCAGCAATACACCATAAAAATCGTAATATAGATTTAGTTCTTCACGAGTATTACTGGACACCTTTCAGGCCCTCCGAAATACTGTACAGATAAGATTCCAGATCAAATGGTCTTAAATCTTCAGGATGTTCTCCAAGCCCGATAAACAGTACTGGCACATGCAGCTCATGTTTGATAGCAAGAATAATACCACCCTTAGCTGTGCCATCCATCTTTGTCAATACAATACCTGTCAGTTTTGTGCTTTCCGCAAAGATTTTTGCCTGTGATAATCCATTCTGACCGGTTGTTGCGTCCAGAACCAGCCATGTATTGTGAGGAGCGCCTTCAATTTCTCTTCCGGATACCCTGTTCATCTTGGATAATTCCTGCATGAGATTTACTTTATTCTGTAATCTTCCTGCAGTATCACATAACAGAATATCTGCACCCTTTTCTTTGGCAAATCTGCATCCGTCTACAATAGCAGCACTCGGATCACCATTTTCTCTTCCCTTTATAGTAGGAACATTTAAACGTTCCCCCCACATGGCAAGCTGATCAATAGCACCAGCTCTGAAAGTATCCGCAGCCACAAAGGCAACTTTCTTATCCTGCTGTATATACATATTTGCAAGTTTTGCACAGGTAGTAGTCTTACCGGAACCATTAACTCCCTCCAGAAGAATTACTGTTGGACCGTTTTCGTTATAGACAATTGGTTCATCTTCCACTTCCTCATAAATCTCTTTCATGATTTCCAACAGAAAATTCATAGCCCAATGGAATGTAACAGAAGGAAACTCTTCGCATTTTTTCTTTAATTTCTCACAGATCAGATCTGCAAGTGTGATACCTACATCACTTTCCAAAAGAACAATTGTTAACTGTTCCAGAAATTCATCATCTACTCCATGGAAAGAATAACTCATCTGGTTTAACGCATCAGAGAAAGTATTCTTGGACTTTTCAAATCCCTGCAGATACACTGCTTTATCTTCTTTATGTGTGAATTTATCTTTTAACTTAGAAAAGAAACTCATTTACCTCATTCCTCCCCGGCAGTACTGTCTGCCATATTCATAGCATCTCTCAAAGATACTTTTAACATCTGTGATACACCCTGATGCTGCATGGTAACGCCATACAGCACATCTGCTTTTTCCATGGTACCAACTCTATGTGTCACAACAAGGAACTGCGTTCTGTCGGTATAGTTATGCAGATACTGTGCAAATCTTTCTACATTACCCGGATCCAGGGCAGCTTCTACTTCATCAAGAATAACCAATGGTACCGGTTTAACCTTTAAGATAGCAAACAGTACACATAACGCAATCAGACTCTTTTCACCACCTGAGAATAACATATTGTTCTGTACATTCTTTCCAGGAGGCTGTGCATCAATATCTATACCAGTATTTAACAGATCTTCAGGATCCTGTAAAATCAGTCTTGCTTTACCGCCTCCGTACAGAGAAGTAAAGATTTCATTGAAGGCTTCATTGATCTTATCAAACATTTCCTTGAACTGTTTTTTCATTACTGTATCCATTTCATCAATCGCTGCCAGAATCTTATCTCTGCTCAGAGTCAGTTCTTCAATCTGTTGCTTTAAAGTTTCATATCTGGTATTTACTTCATTGAATTCTTCAGGAGCGTTCATATTGATATTTCCAAGATGCTGAATATCATTACGTAACTGTGTTACTTCTTCACGTGCACTGACAATATCCTCAATATCCACATTGACCTGTTTCTGTTTTGCGAATTCATAAGTCAGCTGATATTCACTGGCCAGTCGCTGAATATTCGTATCCAGTCGAATTTCCAGTTTACCCATATCCACATTAATTGCATTTTTACCAGCTTCTGCAG
>CAKVLT010000083.1 GCA_934757945.1 uncultured Bulleidia sp.
TCTTTAATAGAAAAGAAAATCATTGAACATTTATCAGTTGATTTTAAATTTCCAAATGAAGTTATTAACGTCATGCTGGAATACATTTTACGTGTTTCTAAAAACAGATTGTCCAGAAATTTTGTGGATATGGTTGCATCTGAATGGGCAAGAGATGGAATTGAGACAAAGGAACAGGCTGTTGTGGAAACAAAGAAAACACTTAAGTCTTCTTCCAACAGACCAAAGTATGTCATAGAGGCAACGGATTATTCTGATCCTAAATACAATACAGAGGTTCGCTTGACGGATAAAGAAAAAGAAGACATTCAAAAGAAACTTAAGGAGATGAAATAATGGAAAGTACTTTTAAGAGAATGAATCTGGGGTATGTTTCAACTCCTGAACAGGATGAGGCACGTATTGCACTTGCAACAAAACTATTGAATAATTCTGTAGTCAAAGCTAAACTGAAGGAAACGATTGAACTGTCTCCTGGATATTCTGTGCCAAGACTTACTTCAGAAGAGGTAATCAAAAATCCGTATAAAGTACAGAGATGGCTTGATTCTTTAAAACCTTGCGTAGGTTGCAAAGGGTTGGAATACTGCAAGCAAAATGATAAGGGGCATATCATGAACTTAAGATGTGATGTGTTTCTGCAGTTAACCAAGGCTCCATGTAGGTATATGGCAGAAAAGTTGCAGGAAGAAGAACATCTTCAACAATATGTATATAGTGACCTTCCTAAGCATATGAATAGTATCTCTTTTAATAAGATTAATCTTGAAAATGAAGAGGATTCTTACCGTCAGACAGTTGCTGAGATTATTGATATGTTTGCCAAGGGATATTCTTTATATTTAAATGGACCTTATGGAACAGGAAAGACATATCTGGCTGCATGTGCTTGTAATAATCAAGCTAGAGAAGGGTATAAAGTGGCCTTCGTGCACTGGCCAAGCTTTGTAACAAAGATGCCGGCTTATATCTCTTCAGGGGAATGTGATCAGATTGTTGAAAGACTGAAACATGTACATTTCCTTGTAATAGATGAAATTGGTGGAGAAGCAGTGACACAATGGAACAGAGATCAGTTACTTTTACCTGTTCTTAACGCAAGATACGAAGCAAATTTACCTACTTGGTTTACAAGTAACTGTGACTATAAAGGACTTGAAGAACACTTTAAAGTTTCAGGTAAATTTATAGAAGATTCCATGAAATCACAACGAATTATGGAACGCATTAGAGTTATGACAAAGTCGAAAACGCTTACAGGAAAAGATAGGCGTGAAAGCATTGACTGAAACATTTTCAATGCTAAAATTGAAATGAAATCGGAGGCTGAATATGGTCAGAAAGATTGGAGTCCTGACATCTGGTGGTGATGCGCCGGGCATGAATGCAGCTATCCGTTCCGTTACCAGAATTGCTCTGAATAACGGAGTGGAAGTTGTAGGTGTGCATAACGGGTATCGCGGACTTTTGGAAGGAACATTTGAAACGATGACACGTGCTAGTGTGTCTGACATTTTGGATCGCGGAGGTACAGTTCTTGGGTCTGCACGTCTTCCTGAATTCAGGGAGGACGCAATTCAGGAAACCTGTGTCAAAAACTTAAAACGTGAAGGTATTGAAGCACTGGTGGTTATTGGTGGTGATGGCTCTTACAGAGGTGGTCTTGCATTAACCAGAAGAGGAATCAATTGTATTGGCTTACCTGGTACTATTGATAATGATATTCCGGGTACAGATTTTACAATCGGATTCGATACTGCTTTACATACCTGTGTGGAAAATGTCGATAAACTGCGAGATACATCCAGTTCACATCATCGATGCTCTATTGTCGAAGTTATGGGTAATCACTGTGGTGATCTTGCATTATACACTGCTATTTCTTGTGGTGCTGAAATGGTTATCACACCTGAAACAGGGTATGACGAGCTGGAAGTTATTGAAAACCTGAGATATCTCGGGGAGGCAGTTAAAAAGAACCATGCCATTGTTATTATTTCAGAAAAAATCTGTGATGTAGATGCTTTGGCAAAGAAGGTTTCTGCTTTAACAGATTACAGTGGTCGTGCAACTGTACTGGGTCATATACAGCGTGGCGGAGGACCTACTCCTACAGACAGAATGCTTGCCAGCCGTATGGGTGAAAAAGCAGTTGATCTGTTAATGGAAGGTATTGGTGGTCATTGTGTTGGTATCATCGACAATGAGATTACATCCGTTCCGATTGAGGATGCTTTAAACAGACCTAGAAAATCACGTAAAGCTTTATACCGTCTATTTGATCGATTGGTATAAACAAGGAAAGAGGAAAAGAATATGAACAGAGACAAACACATTTTTAAAAAAACCAGGGTAGTATGTACTATCGGACCTGCTTCTGAAAGTGAAGAAATGATTGCAAAGCTTGCTCATGCAGGTATGAATATTGCACGTATGAACTTCTCTCATGGTTCACATGAAGAACATCTTGCAAGAATTCAGGCAGTCAGACATGTTTCTGAATCTACAGGTATTAACTTAGCTGTTGCATTAGATACAAAGGGTCCTGAAATCCGTCTGGGTAATTTCAAAAATGATACTGAAAACTATGAAATTGGTGAAATCGTCACATTAACAAAAGAAGAATGTGAAGGTACACATGAACGTTTCTGGATTCAGTGTCCTGAATTATTTGATGATTTAACAGCAGATGATTATATTTTAATCAATGACGGTAAGATGAAGCTTACAGTTCTTGATAACAACAGAAATGAATTAAAGTGCAGAGTAGAAGTAGCCGGTCCTATCAGCTCTCATAAGGGATGTAACGTACCAGGTGTAAAACTCTCTATGCCATTCTTATCTGAAAAAGATTCCAGTGATATCCGTTTTGGATGTGAAAATGATGTTGACTTTATCTTTGCATCTTTCACACGTAGAGCAAGTGATATTTCCGCTATTCGTAAGATCTGTATCGAAATGGGTAAGCCAAATATCAACATTATTGCAAAGATTGAAAACCAGGAAGGTTATGACAATATCGATGATATTCTGGAAGTAGCTGATGGTGTCATGGTTGCCCGTGGCGATTTAGGTGTTGAAATTCCTACAATGTTAGTTCCTGTTTATCAGAAACACATTATCCGTGAAGCTAACATCTATGGTAAACCTGTTATTACAGCTACACATATGCTGGATTCCATGACGCATAACCCAAGATGTACTCGTGCCGAAGCATCTGACGTATGCAACGCAGTATTAGACGGTTCCGATGGTGTTATGTTATCCGCTGAATCCGCAGCAGGTGATTATCCAATTGAAGCATGTGAAACAATGAGTGAAATTGTTGAAGAAGCAGAACAGATCATTGACTACAGAAACAGACTGGAATGGTTGAAGACAAGTTCTAAGAAGACAGTTCAGGATGCAGTGTCCATTGCTATTTCCGATGCTACATTAACACTGGACAATATTGGTGCTATTGTTGTCTTCACTCAGGGTGGAACAACAGCAAGACGTATCTCCAAGTTCAGACCTAAGGTTCCTGTATTAGCTGTAACATTTACTAAAGATACACAGCGTAAACTGTTAAGTTACTGGGGTGTTACTCCATTGTTCTCTGATGTACAGAATCAGTTAACAAACGATGACCAGTTAGCTTCTCTGTTTGCTAAAGATTATGGTGTTAAGCCAGGTCAGCTGAATATCATTACTGCAGGTTACCCAACAGGTGAAGGTACTGCAAACATGATGAAAATCGTTGAAGTTAAGTAAAATTTCAAAGATGTTTAAGATTCGCATAGCGAATCTTTTTTTTGCACGCCATGGGCACTCTCTAACGGGTACAAGTTCCAAACTCCAGATCGTGAAAAGTGTATAGTTGAACAGCAAGGGTGTCCATCGTGAGGTGGAAGCCGTAAGCAAATTTCTGGTTCGACGGACAGAAATCACTTATAAGGCCAGGCTACAAAAGACAAGTTGTCCATAAGCAATAAAGTCTAATACCTATCACTTTTGTAGTAGCAAAGTAAATGCGGCTGATATATGAAGAGAAAGAGAGTGGAGGTCTCACAGAGAACTGCGAGAAGTCAGCCGAGGCTGTAGCAGTGAGGAACTCACTTGTTGCAATTGGTGGGTAAGCTCAATCAACTTATAGGAGGTATGAAACTACTCTGTAAAGAACTGGACAAAAGAATACATTACAGGTTGCGTATGTGTGTCAGCGAAGAGTTATAAATTTTGCAATAAACAAAAAGAGACTGACCAGATTTGGATTAGTCTCAATGTTAGATTACTGCACTGAAAGGTGTGTTACTTGTTAAGGGGATTGAGCCGCCGTATACGTACCCGTACGTACGGTGGTGTAAGAGGTCAGAAAAGAAAATCATTGATTTTCCTACTACTTGATTTGCTTTTTAAAAACTTGTCCATGCTAAAAAGTTATTTGTATTTCTGCAGTCTTAAGAATTTCTATGTATGTTTTATGGTATTCTATATACAAGTATAAAAGAGGAATGATTTATGAATAAGAAAAAATGGATCATAGCAGGAATAGCGGTTTTATCAGTCGCTGTTTTAGGTACAGGTGGATATGCTTTGTTACATAAAGGTGGATCTTCATCCAATGCAGTCTATGTTACACAGATAAAATCGCTCATGGGCTCCTACAGTGGCACCAACAGGTATTCCGGTGTTGTGGAAGCTCAGCAAAGTGTGGATATACAGGCTGACTCTTCTAAGAAAATCAAAGAAATTTATGTGAGCACTGGACAGTCTGTTAATGCCGGAGACAAGCTGTTTGCTTATGATGTAACAGATACACAGAATTCTCTTGCTACATCTCAATTGGATATTGAAGGATATACTGAAACCATTAATCAGTTAAATTCTCAAATTGCTGATTTACAGGCAGAATTAAATCAGACTGGTTCTTCTGATATTCTTCTGGAAATTCAGGATAAACAATTACAAATCAAGGAAAATCAGATCAATATTCAAAAGACACAGAATACTATTGAGCAATATCAGGATCAGATTAATCACAGTACAGTGACTGCAACAATTGCAGGGGTTGTGAAAACTATCAATGAAAGTGGAACTGATGTCAATGGTAATCAGGCTGCTTTTATGTCTATTGAGCAGACTGGTACCTACAGAGTTAAAGGTAAACTGGATGAACAGTCTATTGGTATTATTACACAGGGACAACAGGTTCTGATACGCTCCAGAGTAGATGAGACAAAAATATGGAAAGGCACAGTTTCTTCTATTGAGACAAGTCCTGATTCCGGTTCCAATTCTATGAATTATTATGGAGGTTCACAAGAATCAAGTTCAAAATATCCATTCTTTATTTCTCTTGAAAGCAGTGATGGATTAATGCTTGGACAACATGTGTATATTGAACCGGATTTTGGACAGGTAGTACATACACAGGGAGTATGGGTGGACAGTTCCTATATTTGTTATGATGAAACTGGTAATGCGTATGTATGGGCATCTGTAAAGAATAAACTAAAGAAGATTTCTGTAGAGACAGGGGAAGTGAATGAGGAAACTTACCAGACGGAAATCACTTCAGGTATTACCAAAGAAGATTATATTGCATGGCCGGAGGATTCTTTTAAAGAAGGTATGGCAACAACTTCCATCATGGATATAGAGTAAGAGGAAACAGGGATGTTAGTTTCGTTAAAAGGTATTTATAAAAGCTACCATGAATCCCAGGTTGTGGTTCCGGTATTAAAAAACATTAATCTGGAAGTACAGGAGGGGGAGTATATTGCTATCATGGGGCCTAGTGGTTCTGGTAAGACCACTTTGATGAATATTCTGGGTTGTCTGGATCATCAAGACGATGGACAGTACTTACTGGATGGTATGGATGTACGGTCTTTGTCTGAAGATGAGTTATCCGATGTTCGCCTGCATAAAATTGGGTTTGTTTTCCAGCAATTCCAGTTGTTGCCTAAACAATCTGTTTTAGAAAATGTAGCGTTACCTTTGGTGTATGCAAAGGTAGATAAAAAAGAGCGTGAGCAAAGAGCTCTGGAAGTCTTGAATAAAGTAGGTCTTAAAGAAAAGGCACCGTTTTTTCCTACACAGCTTTCCGGTGGTCAGAAACAAAGAGTAGCTATCGCAAGAGCTTTGATTAATCATCCTCGTATCGTTCTTGCGGATGAACCTACCGGTGCTTTAGACCAGGCCAGTGGCAGGCAGGTTATGGAGCTTTTTCAGAAACTTCATGAAGAAGGTGCCACTATTGTTATGATCACCCATGACAAAAATGTGGCAGATCATGCACACAAGATTTTCCATATCATTGATGGTGAGATTTCGAAAGGAGAGACTCTATGAAAAAGAAGATTCTGTTTCCTGTCACCATTGCCGTCATACTTACAGCAGTTGGAGGTACTTTTGCCTATAGAAACTCAAAGAATGTTGTAGATGTCTATGCGGTAAATACTTTACAGCAGATGTACTGGGGTAATTCCAACAGTTATTCCGGTAATGTTTATGAAGCACAAAGTCAGAATGTATATGTAGATTCTACTCAGAAAATACAAGAACTGTATGTGACTTTGAATCAACATGTGCAGGCGGGGGATCCTCTGATCAGATTTGATACAGACAGTGTGAAGCTGACATTAGCCATGAAAAATATTGAACTTGAAAAGTTACAGAATGAACAGAAGTCTAATGAATTTAAATTACAGAAATTGCGTACCACTACTCCTGTTCCAGACTATGTTCCTTCACCTGAACCTGAACAAACCCCAGAACCAACACCTGAGCCTTCCAAAGAGCCTGTAAAGGAAAAAGTGGAAGATGCCTATACAGTGATTGAGAAGCTGGAAGATAAATATACAAAGGTCGTTAAAGAGGAACCAACGCCTGAGCCTTCAAGGAGTCCAGAAAGTACTGCAGTTCCAACTGTCGAACCAGAACCAACGCCATCTGCTTCTGCTGAACCCGAAGAAGGTACAGATAGAGAGCATCCAATACGTTTTATTATTTCAAGTAACGGGAAAATCTGTACGACTCTGTTTGATGAATTAAAAGAAAAGAAAAAGGAAAAAGTATATCTTTCTTTTGAATATCATGAAGAGAATAAAGCGGATAAAGATATCTTAAACAGCTGGATAGTACGTGCTGATCAGGTTTCTTATGAAGGTAAACAGTATTTTACTTTACCAGAAGTCAAAGTCACCCAATCCCATAATGCAGATATATCTGTTGCTAATGCTGTGGTAGATACTCCATTTACCGGTAATGGCGGATTTGAGAGTACTTCTGGATATACTGCAACAGAATTGTTAAAAGCTATCAAACAGACAGAAGCTTCAATACGTACTTTAAATATTGATATTAAACGTAAACAGATGGAAATTGCTGAATTAAATGATCAACTTAGTGATGGTATCGTCTATGCAAAAAAAGATGGTGTTATTGTTAATCTAGGAGATCTGGAACAGCCTGCTTTAAATGGAAAGCCATTTATCACTGTCTCTGCTCAGAAAGGAACATATATCAAAAGTGTTGTTTCAGAATTTATGCTTGGTACGGTGAAACCTGGTGACACAGTGACTGTAAGAAGCTGGAAGACAGGTTCTTCCTATACCGCAACCATTCAGTCTATAGATGCTTATCCTGATACTTCCAATATGTATAATTACGGAGGTAATTCTAACTGCTCCTATTATGGAATTTATGCTTTTATTGAAGAAGATACAGATCTGACAGCATATGATGGACTTGATATTACTTTTGATCAGGAGACTACCGAGTCAGATGCATTATGGATGCCGGTGGCCTATATACGTAAAGATGTAAATGATAAATATTATGTGTACAAGGATAATAACGGAAAACTTCAAAAACAGTTTGTTACAATCGGTCAGATTGATTCCGGATATGTGATGGAAGTGAAAGAGGGGTTATCTTCTGAAGACTACATAGCTTTCCCTTATGGTAAAAAAGTCAGAGAAGGTACTAAAACAAATATTTCAGAGGAAGGAGGTAAGTGGTAATGCTGGAAAATATACGTTTATCTTTTCAAGGTATTTTTTCCCATAAACTGCGTTCCTTTCTGACAATGCTTGGTATTATTATTGGTATCGGTGCTATTATTGCCATCGTTTCAACCATTAAAGGTACTAATGAACAGATTAAAAAGAATCTCATAGGTTCCGGTAATAACAGTATGTCCATTGCTTTATCTCAATCAGATTATGACTACGATATGAATATGGGCATACCTGCAGGAGTGTATCCTGTAGAGGATTCCACAATGGATGCTTTAAGAGATATAAAACATGTGGAAAATGTCTCCAGGTATCATTCAAGAACTGTATATGAAGGTGTGAATCATAATGAGCATTCTTTAAATGGCGGTATTGTCTATGGTATAGATGCTTCTTATCTTACTACAAGCAGTAAACTTGTAAAAATCGGCAGAGGTATTACACAGCAAGATATAGAAAATCATAGAAGAGTGGCTTTACTTGATGCGACAAGTGTCTCCTCTTTATTTCCTAATGAAAACTGTCTTGGTAAAACCATTGAAATTAACAGTGTACCGTATGAAGTGATTGGCGTAGTGGTAGATGCTCAGCAGTTTGAACCGGTAATTGAATCTATTGATGATTATTACACATACAGTCAGAAGCAGGGTGGACAGGTATTTATTAATGATGCAACATGGGAAGTTGTGTATCAATATGATGAGCCGGAAAATGT
>CAKVLT010000084.1 GCA_934757945.1 uncultured Bulleidia sp.
AATAAAAAGTCTGTACTGTACGTTTATTTTTTGATAATGACAGATTACATCTTGTTTTATAAAAATCCGTTCCAATGACATAATATCCATAATCTTCTTTTTCAGATAACAACTTACCCATGGAAACATAACTGCACCCATTTTGCCACATGTTCATTATGACCACTGATAAAGATACGATTGTATCCTCTGTCCCTTTCCTGTTGCAGAGCCTATTCTACGTTTTCAGCCATATAGGCATCCCTTTTCAAAGCACCCTTTGCTTCACTGGCAGACATAATATCCAGATTCTGTAACAGAACATCAGTATACTGAAGGCATTTGGAATCTGCATTATACGTTTCAAGACTGCCTTTTAACTTCAAAAGATGCTCTGTATCCAATGGCTCCTCAGCAAAAGTCGTATCGATGCCATATTTACTGCATTCCTGTTTCAAAGCTTCCAGACTATACGTCTGCCGTTGCATATCCATGCCGTAAAATCTTAAATCTTCACCTTCATTTGCATTTTTATTATAGGCTTTCATATACTCCAACAGATGCATCATTTCTTCTGTCTTATATATCTGAAATCCGATTTTCTTTACTGCTTCTTCAGCAGTTCCTGTTCCTCCATGAATGTATGCATTTACTTCTTCGCACCCTCCAAAATCTCCTTCCAGAACAAATCCTTCAATTCAAATCTTCCTTTTTCAATATATGTATATGTCAGCAAATTTTACTCTTTTCCCTCTTTTTTTCGAAAAGCTTGCGTACAGCAATCATTTCAGTTCCATCTATATCCCCATTTTCTTCAAATCCAAAAGAATGGTACAAATTATGTGCAACTTTATTCTCTATCGCATAGGATACCCAGCAATATGGAGCCTTACCACAGGGAAAGGTATGAATAAACTCCAATGCAAGTTGCGCAGCCTTTCTGCCATATCCCATGTTCTGATATTTTTCATCAATCATAAGTCTCCAAAGACAATAATTACCCATTGCTATTTCCGGTGCATCTTTCCAGTCATCATCGATTCCAAATCCAATCATCAAAAAACCAACTGCTTTGTTATCCTCGTATATACCAAAAAGAAATGCATGACCACCAGATGTTATGGCAATATAAGCCTCGATCAGACACATACTGTTATCAGCTACATATTTGCTTTGAGAATCTTTCACTTTCAAGTCAAGAATACCTTTGACATTACTCACGTTTACTTTTTCAAGATGAAGCATAGCCTTCCTTTGTGAACTACCCAAGGCTAAAGCACTTGGGGTGAAAGCCAGAAACATCTAAAAAAAACTATCAAATTTTCGAATCATGTATTCTTTGAGGAAGCACCAAAACACAAAAATGCAGATCCCAGAGCAAGCCACACAACAAACATACTGTTCACGTGATGTGTATTTAACCAGCTCATCACCGCTGAAAAGTAAAACAACACACCAGCAATGTAATACAATTTTGATTCTGTCTTTTTCATATCTCGCCTCTTATAATATCATTAAAATATTCCTGGAAGAATACTGTATAAAAACAGCCCGGCAACAAAAGATATCATATTTGCCACAAAAGAATACAGTATATAAAATCCATTATTCTTCTTTACTGAAATCTTCTTCAGTACAGTACAATAGAATACTGCCTCTATACCAAATACAACTGCCTCTAAAAGTACATAGAATAATTTAACTGCCATAGGACCTGCATTGTATTGAATCATGTTTAATGCAACGTTTAACAGTACCTGTGTCAAGATATTTACTAATGTAAGAACCAGTAATTGTTTCTTTGTTCTGAACCCAAAACATATCGCCACAACCATTTCAATAAGAATTGTCAGGATAATACGTATTGAAAGTGTCAGCATTTCCTGTCTGTAATCGTAAGATCGATATGCCTCAATTCTTTCATCTGTACTGAGATTGTCATTATAATCTACAGAATTCATCTGTATTCCCTGCATATCCACTGTATAGTACGTATCAAATGCATACCGTTCATAAATACCACTGCTTACAAATGTATTGGTTTCAGGATAATAGAAAAGAATTTTAAAACTGGAAGGAGGATAATACATCCATGCTATTTCTTTTGTTTCACTTACTGTCCAGCCTTCCTGCAAGAAATAATATCCATCAGGATCTTCATAATTCACAAAAGCTTCCCATATATCCCGCTTAAAGTAATAACTGAAAGGATACTTTTCCTTTACGCGTGCATCATCTTCCCATCCAGACCACACACTTGCAGGACCTGTTGATTCTTCTTTGGACAATAATGTCCCGTAACATACTTCATCAGACATATTTTCAAACTGTATATGTACAGATGCTTTAGGTTCCATATCTGCTTTTACCTTTGCAGGGAGGAAGAAACCTACACAAAGAAACGTTATCATCCAATATATACATCTTTTCTTTTTCATACCCACCCTCTTTATAAAAACGTATTTACATATTTTGAATTACCACTTTTCCACAAGCTGTAATCCCATATGAATTGCCTTTTGAACTTCTTCTTCCACCTGTTTTGCTGTAATATAATCCATATTCTGCGTCGCAATTACATCCATCGGTCCTATTCCCCATAACCAGCTCAATGCCTTTAAATGCGGTGTAGCCTGTTCTAACGGATCACCTGTAGAAATATCCATTCCACGTGTAGTAATGTACAATAGCTTTTCAGCCTTACAATTTCCGTAACATGTCTTATCATCACTTTTAAACGTCACATCAAATATAGAACACAGTTCCAGAAAATTCTTCAATGCTGCAGGATAGGACATATCCCAGAACGGAGCAGAAATCACTATACGATCAGCATCTCTTATAGCTTTTGCCCATGACAATACCTGTGGATCATATTGCCCGCTCATTCTTTGATGAATCAGGTCTTCTTTCACTATTTCCAGTGGAAGTTCATTCAGATCAAACTTCTGAATAGCATATCTTTCAGATAGTTTCTGAATTAAAGGTTCAGCAATCCTGCGGGTTCTGGATTCTTGAGCGCGCATACAGGCATCTACATACACTAGTGATTTCATATCATTTTCCTCATTCTTTCTATTATACTTTTTTCACTTTCTATTCTCTGAACTTAGTGTAGCATATCCTTCACCAATCGCCTATGAATAGCCGATAGTTACTTCATAAATCAAAAACAAGGTTCTTGCAGATTCATAAACAGACTGCATTTCCAAATATTTCTTTCCCCACATCAACAATCGCCACAGACATTCATAAAAGTCAAAATACCGTAATTTTTCGTCATATTACCAGTAGATTTTCAATCATAACACAGTTAAAGTATGAATAACAAAGCTGATTACTTCTGACGAACTTGTGAATACTTTTTAAAGATATATACAGACGGCAGAATATTGCTATTAGGAAAGACTTTTTTCAACGCATATATCAGCTGACATACAGGAGGAAAATAACTTATGACAGAAGAAAAGAAAGCATGGTGGAAAGAAGCAGTCATTTATCAGATTTACCCTCGCAGCTTTGCTGACAGTAATGGGGATGGTATCGGAGATCTCAATGGCATTACTCATCATCTTGAATATCTGAAGACGTTGGGAATTGATGTAATATGGCTTTCTCCGGTTTACAAATCACCAAATGATGACAATGGCTATGATATTTCAGATTATCGCAACATTATGGAT
Organism: uncultured Bulleidia sp.; assembly: GCA_934757945.1. Classification (GTDB taxonomy): domain Bacteria; phylum Bacillota_I; class Bacilli_A; order Erysipelotrichales; family Erysipelotrichaceae; genus Bulleidia. Next base: position 3,663 of record CAKVLT010000084.1, read on the forward strand.
GATTTTGGCACAATGGAAGATTTTGATTGCCTTCTTGCAGAGGCGCATCGCCATCACATAAAAATTGTCATGGATCTTGTTGTTAACCACACATCAGACGAACATACATGGTTCATTGAAAGCAAAAGTTCCAAAGACAATCCATACCGTGACTATTACATCTGGAAAGATGCGAAGAATGGAAAAGAACCAAATAACTGGGGATCGTGGTTTGGTGGTTCAGCATGGGAATTTGACGAACACACCGGCATGTACTATCTGCACTGTTTTTCCAAAAAACAGCCAGATTTGAACTGGGAAAACCCAAAAGTCCGCGATGAAGTCTTTGATATGATGAACTGGTGGTGCAAGAAAGGCATCGATGGGTTCCGTATGGATGTTATCAGCATGATTTCTAAAGATCAGTCTTTTCCTGACGGAACAGTCACCGATGGCTTATATGGCGATCTTTCTCCTTATGTATGCAACGGACCGCGTGTTCATGAATACCTTCAGGAAATGAACAGACGTGTACTTTCAAACTATGATTTACTCACAGTGGGTGAAGCTGCAGGAGTAACAATTGACGAAGCGAAGAAATACGCCAACAATGAAGGGACAGAACTTGGAATGATATTCCAGTTTGAACATGTCAGCCTGGTGAATGGGCCAATTGGTAAATGGACAGATCAGAAACCTCAGTTAAAAGATTTTCGCCGTATTATGAACAAATGGCAGTACGAGCTGGAAGGCAAAGCATGGAACAGTCTTTACCTTGATAATCATGATCAGCCACGTGCTGTTTCCCGTTTCGGAAACGACTCTCCAGAATATCGTGTTGTTTCTGCAAAAATGCTTGCTACATGTCTCCACATGCTCAAAGGCACACCATATATTTATCAAGGTGAAGAACTTGGTATGACAAATGTGTACTTTGATAAGCTGGAAGACTATCGAGATATAGAAAGTATCAATGCCTATCATCAATATGTAGACAGTGGAATTGTAAAAGCTGAAGATATGATGCGTTATCTCAAGGAAATCAGCCGTGATAATGCACGTACTCCAATGCAATGGGATGATTCAGAAAATGCGGGTTTCACCAATGGCACACCATGGATCAAGGTTAATCCCAACTATACAGAAATCAATACAAAAGCAGCTATAAATGATCCTGACTCTGTTTTCCATTATTATCAGGAACTGATTCATCTACGTCACACCCTTCCAATTATTGTCTATGGTAAGTTCCAGGAACTTTTGGAGTATAGTGAAACCATTTATGCATACAATCGTCTTATTGACGGACAGGTACTGACCGTTGCCTGTAACTTTACAAGTCATGAACAAAACTGCACACTTTGCGATGATACATCAGCAAAAGAACTGATTTCCAACTATAAAACACATATAGCAGGAAAATTACAGCCATACGAAGCACGGGTTATTCTCCATCAATGAAATCTGAAACACATGAACAGTTTCCTTCTTCGCTAAAAGAAGTAAGACAGCATGGAAGCTTCAGTTTTCCATGCGCATTTTACCAGACAAATCGTGACAACAATCCTCACGGATTTCCTTATATAGTTAAACATCACTGGCATGAACAAATCGAAATTATCTATCTGGAACAGGATTCTTACCAGGTGGATATCAACATGACAGTAACTCATGTAAAAAGCCCTTGCTTCTGTTTTATTAACAGTGGAGAATTACATGCACTGAGCTCCGATTCTGACCAGTATCTGGAGCAGGCAGTTGTGTTCTCTGCTGATATTCTGGCATTTTCAGTTCTTGATCTTGTACAGGAAGAGTTTCTGTTGCCGTTAGCAGAACATAAACTGTCCCTTACATCGTTTCTTGGTTATGAACACCCCGCTTTCAATGAAGTACAGCAGGAATTTTTCAAAATTCGCTCCACTTTCCGCAAGGAAAACCGTATCTGTATGGATCAGTTAACAATTGAAAATCCAGTTTCACAGTTACGAGTCAAGGCTGCACTTCTAAATATTCTGGCTATTCTTTCTGAACATGGTCTGCTTACTTCCAACAAACCAGCACACAATCCTCGTGTAGAACTGCTTAAAGATGTAATCAGCCACATACGTCAAAACTATCAGCATCCACTTTCTCTTGGAGAACTGGCTGCCCTTGCGGGAATGAATGAGCAATACTTTTGTCGTTTTTTCAAAAAAGCACTCGGTAAAACTCCTGTTGCCTACATCAATGACTTTCGGATTCATCATGCTGTAACATTGCTGAAAACAACCGGGCTTTCAGTTACAGAAGTATGCCTGGAATGTGGTTTCAATAATCTTGGTCATTTCATTAAGGAATTCAAAAAGGCAACACATCTTACGCCGTTGCAGTTTCGCAAACATAGTGCATCTAACTCTTTTTCTGACTAACTTAAAAAAGCAATCTTTCTCTGTTTCAAAAAAAGATAAAGATTGCTTTTTTCATTTGATATCTTTAATAGTTTCAGAATTTTCCATTACCCATGCAAATGCTCTTGCAGTCCTTAAATTTGGTTCTTTAAAATGTCCACCCTGATTCCATTCCAGAGTGCATTGGATATCTTCCTGCTTCAGCCACAAATATAGCTGACGTATGCAATCTGACACACATGCCATGACGACATTTCTGGTTTTTTCCTCTTTATCACCTAAACTCAGGTAGATACACTTAGTTAACATATTTTGCTGTTGCATATACTTCATAAATCCAGGAAACCAGACAGAAGGTGATGCTGCCGCAATTCCTGCAAAACGGTCCGTCTGTCCAGCAGACCATAGAGCAAATAATCCTGCCAGAGAATACCCGCCAATACAGTATCTTTTATCTGTATCGGTACATAAGGTCAATACCTCTTTAAGTGTATTCTCAGCACCATTACCAAACCCTTCTTTTCCAAATACAGGTTCTGCATTCCATGGGGATAAATCCTCATTCCAGTTATCCACTTTCACTGCTGATAACTGAAACTTTCTGTCTGTCAGTCTTTGAATTTCCTTAATTTCCTGTTCTATTCCTGCAATATCATGCGCATTCACCATCTGAATCAGAACAATCTTTGCCTGAGTATCTCCATATGTATATATTTCCATTTTATTAACTTCCATTCATCTCTGTAATAAAGTACTGCACATTTTTATATTTTAGGCTGATATCTCATATCAGATACATTATAAACAGTGATAAAAGCTTTCGGATCAAGTGTATTGATAAAGTTCATCAGTTTCTGGTATTCGTTTTTATCTACAATAGTGATGATTTCATTATGTTTCTGCATGTTGTAAGCACCATAAGCTTCATAAATAGTCGCACCGCTATGTAATTCATGAATAATATATTCCCTGAGTTCCTCTTCTTTCTGAGTAATAATACAGACTCTCCGTTTAATATTATGTCCAAAAATAAACTGGTCCAGAACAATACCATTGAAGTATGTACCTAGAATGCTTAACACTACAGTTTTTTTATCATAAACAAGTGCTGCTGACAAAGCCACACACATTCCGGACAAAGACATGGCTTTTCCAAGCTCCATATGCAGGTATTTATTCATTATCTTTGCCACTATATCCAAACCACCGGAAGATGCATTTCTGTTAAACAGAATACTGAGTCCCACACTGACCACCAGTATATAACAAAGCACATCCAGCTCCTGACTATTTGTCATAGAGACAAAATCCGGGAAGATTTTTTCAAATACTCCAAGAAATACTGGAAGCATGATACTGGTATAAACAGTTTTCACGCCAAATTCTTTCCCACAGGTGAAAAATCCAATAATCAGCAGTACTACGTTCAAAATCATGGTAATTACAGACAGAGGTAAAGGTATAAAGTTGGAAAGAACAATGCCCAAACCGGAAATACTGCTGACAGAAGTATGACTTGGCACCAGAAAAAAATAAACTGCAGCAGCAATGATAGCTACTGCCGCTGTAAGTATCAGCCCTTCCATCATAATTGTTGTATACTTCAGTTGTTTTTTCATAAAAATACATCTCCTGTAATATGCATCCTGCATCAGCTTTTTATTATCATACAGTTTCCAGCATTGTTAGCACAACAGAATTTAATGCATTATTTTAACCACGTCAAAAAAATCTTTACCTGCCTCCAGCCAAGAGAGTAAAGTAAAGATTGCAAAAGTGTATATGTATTCTGCTTCTGTTAGCGTCTCTGTGATTTTTCAATAAGCAGTACTTACGTCTTTAAACATGGTAAAACTTCATAACTGCCCTCTTTTTAACTTGTCGGTATGCGAAAACATTTCAAATGTTTCTTCAGTTTATAAGAACGCATCCATATGTTGCTAACTCTTCTTCATATCAAGAAAATAGAATTGAATATTTCAAAAACCTATTTAATCATGTTCTTCAATGTATTGAAATACCATTTTGTCACTCATTGATTTTTTATACCGGCCAATACATACCATTATAAATCCAACAATAATGCTGGCAGTTCTTACTGATGAATCTGGTGAAAAGAAGCAAGCCACAATAATTCCAGAACCTGCACCTATAAAAAAATCAATGATTGATTTTTCTTTTTTTATTTTTCCCAATACTCTTTCTTTATCTATTGTCTTTACCATCTTTGAATCCTCCTTTAATAAGGTATCAAGAGAGACGTTAAACTGATTGCTTATACTTACAAGAATTTGCAATTCAGGATAACTTTTCCCGTTCTCCCAGTTTGAAACAGTTTGTCGAGTCACATGGAACAATTTACCAAACTCCTCTTGTGTTAATTGATTTTCTTTCCGAATGTTCAATATTTGATTTCCTATATTCATACTATTATGTCCTCCTTTCAATATTGTTATGCAAAGAATACTATTCAAAGTAAAGCAATCATCTCATTACATTGCATATACAG
>CAKVLT010000085.1 GCA_934757945.1 uncultured Bulleidia sp.
GCAAGATTGACCAGTAGTTTCATTACTGGTTTGTGAAGGCGGAAAGAAAGGCCGCCTTAATGGTGAAAAATATGAAAAAGAAAGATTTAATGACAACACAGGAAGTTGCTGACTACTTGCACTGTTCCACGCACTATGTAACAGAATTAAGACGTAAAAGAGCTATTTACGGAACCAAGATTGGCAAAAAATATTTATACTATGCCGATTCGGTTTACACCTATGTTACACAATTCATTTAATGTTACACAATTCATTTAAAAGAGAAGAAAGTACGCTTTCTTCTCTTTTTCTTTTAATTTTCATGAAATCACGGCACAATGGTTATACATTTGGGTGCCGAAAACGGCACAAGGAGGTGCCAAGAAAGGATAAATAATAAATGGAAAAATACATCGAAATCACAAAGAGCACTGCAAAAGCATCTAAAGGAAAAATAACAGGCTATAAAGTTAATGTCAACTACAAAGGTCAGCATTACATAACTCGCTTTAAAATAGACCAATTCGAATCGCAACACGAGTGCTTAATTGCAGCCATCGTAGAGCGTGATCGCATTCTTAGCGAACTTGGAAGAGGCAATCTAAACGTAAGACCTTCACAGGAAGAAACAGTTGACGAAATCTTCAATCGAATCGAATTGAACTACACGCGCTCCAAAACAACTTATCAAAGATATAAAAAAATGTACACCAAATATATCGCACCTATATGCGCGCATACACCTTTAAAGCAGGTCAAAGCCATCACCATCGAAATGTCATTGTACGAATGCGCAAAATGCTGTACTCAGGAAAGTGTAACTCATCTCAAGTCACTGTGGTCACTCATCTATTCTTGTGCCATCAAAACTGGTGTGCAAGGCATCAGCATGGACTTAACTAAAGTAGTAGATACTCCACAGTCAAACAATTTCACCGAAAGATCACTGTCAGAAAGCAATATCACACAAACTCAGTTTGAAAATTTTTTGCAGTTTGCCAAAGAATATGGGCACTATGACCTTTTAAACAATTCCGAATTGGAATTCAACAAAATCATCATGCTCTATGCCCTACAAGTGCAACGCATCACTGGGTTAAGATCTCAGGAGGTAAGAGCATTATCGGAAGACGATATTTCTTTCACCAATTCAAATAAAGTAGTGATACACGTACGCCATAGTTTAGGTTCAACACACGAAGAGGATTTAGCACTCAGACGCTTAAAAACACGTCAAAGCAGACGTGATTTAACATTACCTGAGGAATATACCACATTAATTAAAGAAATACTCTCGTATCGCAAAAAAGCAAACAAGCTAAACCCAGACAATCTAATTTTTGCTGACTACTGCGGTCACGCAATAAGCAGCAATAAGTATTCCGATTTTCTCCGTCGCGTTTCCAGAAAATACGAAAAAGAGACGGGCATTCATTTAGAAATTTATTCAACTCTAATGCGTAAAAGTTGCATTACAGATCTTAAAGACAGTGGTTGTTCCCTTTTCGAAGTACAAAGCATTGCCGGTCATCAGCAGAGTTCGGCTACAACCTTCAACTTCTACTATCAGAACTCAGCAGAAAACAATGAAGCGATACTGGAAAAGAGAAAATTCAGGGAATAATATCCAAATTCCCCAAAATTTCCCCAAAACATTAAAAAAACCGCATTACTGCGGTATTTCATGGTGACTCCTGAGGGACTCGAACCCTCGACCCACTGATTAAGAGTCAGTTGCTCTACCAACTGAGCTAAGGAGTCATAACCTTTGTTGCTTGACTATTATAACGCAACATAAGGCTATTGCAACAACTTTTTTCAGAAATTTAGAGTTGCTTTGGAAGTACGATTCTTGTAAAAGGACTCTGCAGTGTAATGTATAGTTCTTCCAGATTCATATCTTCAACTTTGATGTCGATGTAATGCATTTGTTTGTCCTCCTGTTTGCGCTAAAAGAATACAACCAGGTTTATCAGTTACTGTACACATATATGTACAGTAACTGTTTTTTCTTAAGAAACTACATATTTCATGATTTGTCCATTCAGTGAATTCCTTATAGCTATATAATAGAAGAGGAGGTTACTTACTTCATGTTTAAAGACAAAGAAACCATTATACATAATGGTATTACCATACCAACTCTTGGATACAGAGTAATTCCTAATAACGGAAACACTTATAAAAACACCCTGCTTGCTTTGGAAACAGGTTACCGTTTATTTGATATAGCATGCGATGCAGAAACACAGAAAGCTTTTGGGCAGGCATTACATGATTCTTCTGTAGAAAGGAAAGACATCTTTCTGATACTCAAGGTTGCCAATAAAAACCATACTTACAACAAGGCACTCCGCGGATTTAAAAACAGCTTATCCAGATGTCAGACAGACTATGCAGATCTGTTACTCATAGACTGGCCTAATCCTAAAGAATATCGTTCCACGTATGAAACCAGTTCTGTAGAAACATGGAAAGCAGTAGAAGATATCTATAAGCAAGGAAGTGCACGTACTATTGGTGTAGCTAACTATGAATCCAGACACATTGAATATTTATTGGAAAACTGTGAGATTTCACCTATGGTCAATGAAGCACGTATCTATCCGGGATTTCCTTTTACAGATAATCTCAAATGTGCCAATGAGCATAAAATAGTCACAGCAGGATTCTTACAGGATAACTATAAAGACATATTACAAAGTAAAGAATTACAGATCTTTGCGGAAAAGTATAACGTTACTCCTGAACAGATTTGTATCCGTTACTTATTTGAAAAAGAATGTATTGCTCTGACTGTAGGCACAGACAAAGATATTTTAGCTTCCAACTTCCATGCCTATGACTTTGAATTAACAGATAAGGATATGGCTTATCTGGATGTTATGAAAAACTACGGAGATGAGAATATCAATCCGGATACAGCAGATTTTTAATGGGGACTCAGTTCCCATTTTTATAATAGATAAGGAAACACACGCATATGCAACTTAATGGTTTAACCACCTCACAGGTACAACAACAAATTGAAAAAGGAAATATCAACAAGATTCCTCAGCAGTCAGATCGTACAGTTAAACAAATTGTCCACGACAATGTCTGTACCTACTTCAACCTGATATTTTTAATCATCTCCATTCTTTTAATCATTGCAGGATCTTTTAAAAGCTTAACTTTTTTACCCGTAGTCATTGCCAACACCGTTATAGGTATTATCCAGCAGTTACGTTCCAAGAAAGTACTGGACGAACTTTCTGTATTAGATAAAACCAATTACACAGTCATCAGAGATGGTGAAGCTGTTGTCTTACCCTCTGATGAACTGGTATTAAATGATATTGTACTCGTCAAAGCCGGGCAGCAGATTCCTGCAGATGGAAATGTCGTACAGGGAAAAGCAGATGTCAATGAATCTTTATTAACTGGTGAAGCAGATGAAATTGAAAAGAAAATCGGCTCTGATTTAAAATCAGGCAGCTTTATCGTCAGTGGAGATATCTACATGATTTTAACAAATGTAGGTTCAGACTCCTATGCCTGCAAACTTATGACCAAGGCCAAAAAAGTCACTGAGCACAAATCTGAAATGATCAGAGATATCGAACTGATCATTAAAATAGCCGGCGTTCTGATTATCCCTATCGGATTACTGTTACTGATACAGTCATTAATGAACGGTAATGTGTTCTCAGATTCCATTGTCTCCATGGTAGGTGCAGTCATCGGAATGATTCCTGAAGGTATGTATCTTTTAACTACAGTTGCTCTGGCTTTAAGCTCCATGAGACTTGCCCAGAAACAGGTATTACTTCATGATATGCATTCCATAGAGACTTTAGCAAGAGTAGATGTACTCTGTGTGGATAAAACAGGTACGATTACTGAAGAAAAGATGAGTGTTATCGAAGCCTTTCCTCCTGTCAATAAAACGGATGTTTCTGAAAGTTCCACTTTAAGTAAATACATACACACCCTGCAGGATGACAATATCACCATGGAAGCTTTAAGAAACTACTTTACAGAAGAAGGTTCCTTACCAGCCGTTTCCACTCAACCATTCTCCTCCAGATACAAATATTCCTCTGTAACTACAACTTACGCAGAATACAGACTTGGAGCTCCGGAATATCTTTTAACAAGAGAACAGTTACAGGCAAACATGCACCTCATTGAGCAAAGAACTTCTCTTGGAAAACGTGTCCTTGCCTTTGCCCAATATAAAGAAGGTACCTGTATTCCCCTGCTGTTTATCACTCTGGAAAATAAAATCAGAGACAATGCCGTAGAAATCTTTACCTACTTCCACGACAGAAACGTAGAAGTCAAAGTCATTTCAGGTGATAATCCATTAACAGTTTCCAAAGTTGCCACAACAGCAGGTATAGCCAATGCGGATAAATATATTGACGCTACTACATTAACCACTCCTGAAAGTATTCAGGAGGCTGTTACAAAATATACTGTTTTTGGAAGAGTCAAACCAGAACAGAAACAGCTTCTTGTCACAGCCTTACAGAAGAATAAACTGAAAGTAGCCATGACTGGTGATGGGGTCAATGATATTCTGGCCATGAAGAAAGCAGACTGTTCCATTGCCATGGGCAGTGGAAGTGATGCTGCCAGACAAGCTGCTCAGGTAGTATTATTAGATTCCGACTTTTCTCACTTAAAGAATATCGTCTCTGAAGGAAGACGAGACATTAACAATATCACCCGTTCTGCTACCTTATTTCTATACAAGAATATGTTCTCTTTATTCCTGGCCATCTTCTCCATTATCAACTCTTTCTCTTACCCTTTAAAGCCATCCCAGATATCTCTGGTATCCATGTTTAACATCGGCATTCCTTCTTTCTTCCTGGCATTAGAAGCCAATGAAGGAAAACAAAACGGACACTTCATTACCCAAACACTTCTAAGAGCGTTACCAGCCTCTCTGACATCTTTTGTCTCTATTGCAGCACTGGTATTGTTCGCTCAATTATTCAACCTTCCAGATGCAGATATAGGTACAGCCAGTACATATCTTTTATCCATTGTAGGCTTTATTATCCTGATTCACTTATCCAGTCCATTCAATAAATACAGAGGCTTTATCTTCTTCTGTTGTCTGTCTGGTTTTTTACTTTCCTTAACCTGGTTAAACAACCTGTTCTGCATTGAAGCATTATCTTTAAAGACAGCTTCATTATGTATTGTTTTTGCATTAGCAGAAGTGACAGTCATGAGATATCTCACCAAACTGTTTACTTCCTTCAGACACTTTGTCGAAAAGAAACTATCTAAATAAGGAGAATGCAATTGCATTCTCCTTATTTGTACTGTCAGAATTGTTGCAGTGTCTTTTCCTGCTGAATCTTAGTTTCCACTGCTTTTTTGGTCATGAACCATAATGGGATCAATACCAGAACTGCTGAAGTCCACGCAGTCTGATCTGCCCATGTAATACCATCAAACTTAAAGATTGGCACAAAGAATATTGCCACAACACATCTTGCGACCATTTCCACCATACCTGCAGTCATGGCTCTTGTGGAATATCCAAGCCCCTGTACAGACATACGTGTAGTAATCAATACACCCAATACCGGATAAAAATACCCCATTCTTCTTAAGTACAGTGCACTGGCATCCAATACAGCAGATTCACCTGCACTGACAAACAGCATACTCATGAGTCTTCCAAAGAATATCATGACAACACCTGCAAAAATACCATAGGCAATACCTGTCATGATACCTTTCTTATAGCCTTCATGAATACGTTCCACATTACCCGCACCATAGTTTTGAGATAAGAAAGTAGATACTGCTGATCCTAGTGCATCAAACGGGCACATCATCAATGACTTGATTCTCATACCTGCTGTAAACCCTGATACATAGACAGTACCTAAGGCATTATTGGCACTCTGCATCACCATGGATCCAATAGCTGTAATGGAAAACTGAAGTCCCATAGGAATTCCCATTCCCAATAGTCTTAAAGAAATCTCTTTATTCATCACTCTTTCTTCTTTACGAATATGCAATAGCGGCACCTTCTTCACAATCAGAATAAAGCATAAGATACCACTGACTGCCTGAGAAAAGGTTGTAGCAAATGCAGCACCTGCACATCCCATATGCAATACCAGAATACAGAAGAAATCCAGTCCGATATTTAATACAGAAGATAAAGCAAGAAAATAGAATGGTGTTTTAGAATCTCCGACTGCTCTTAAGATCGCGCTGAGATAGTTATACAATAAGGTAAACGGAATACCTCCGAAAATAATCACAAGATACGCATAGGCATTTGGAAACAGTTCTTCATTTACCTGCAGAATATGCAGGATAGTCGGGCAGAAAATCACTACCAGTGCAGTGACCACCACAGCAAAAATGGCTGTCCATACAGCTCCTGCAAAAATATTTTTACGCATATCTTCCATGCGCTTAGCTCCAAAACATTGTGCCACAATAATGGCAAATCCCTGACAGACACCCATACAGAAACCAATGATTAAAAACTGTACACTGGAGGAAGCTCCTACAGACGCAAGTGCTTTAGAACCCAATGTTTGTCCTACAATTGCCGCATCCACGACATTATAAAACTGTTGAAACAAATTACCGAGTAATAAAGGGATACTGAAGCTGATAATCAGCTTTAAGGGATTCCCCTCCACCATACTTTTTGACGCCATATATACTGTTCCTCCCTTTTCACATTTTTTTATTATATACCACACCCAAATAGTATATCCATGGAACATTTTTCCAAGATTTTTCACCTTCATGAAATTTATCTTTTCCTTTTGTATACTAATACCAGCAATTTCATGCATACAAAGGAGGATATACAACATGGGATTTCCTAAAGGTTTTTTATGGGGTGGGGCTACAGCAGCCAACCAGTACGAAGGTGGATACCTTTCCGGTGGTAAAGGCTTAGCTGTTGCGGACACTCTGACAGGTGGGGATGGCATCCATAACATTCCACGTAAATTTATCTGTGAATTAGCAGACGGCACAAGAAAAGAATTCGGAGGCAGAGATGAAATCCCTGCAGGTGCTAAAGCTATCGTAGATCCAGACACTTATTATCCAAGCCATGTAGCTACTGACTTCTATCATCATTGGAAAGAAGACCTGGCTTTATTTGCTGAAATGGGATTCAATGTGTACCGTTTATCCATTAACTGGACAAGAATCTTCCCTAACGGTGATGATGAAACACCTAACGAAGAAGGCTTAAAATTTTATGAAGACGTCTTTACAGAATGTAAGAGATTAGGCATGGAACCATTAGTTACCATGTATCACTTTGACTGTCCTTTGCATTTAGCTAATGAATATGACGGTTGGGTTTCCCGTCATACACTGGAAGCTTTCAAAAAATATGTAAAAACTATTCTGACACGTTATAAGGGACTGGTACATTACTGGTTAACTATCAACGAAATCAACATCAACACCAACTTTATGATGAATGGTGTACACGAACACATCACCAACAAACAGAATGCTGAACAGTGCAGATGGCACTTATTTGTAGGAAGCGCCTATGCAGTAAAAACCGCTCATGAAATCGACCCTGAAAACAAAGTAGGTCTCATGATTGCTCATGGTGCATCTTACCCATATTCCTGCAACCCTGAAGATGTCTTTGCAGAACTTGAAAATGCTCATGACATGAAATGGTTCTATGGTGACGTACAGGTAAGAGGTTACTACCCTGCATGGAAAGTGAAGTATCTTGAAAGAGAAGGCATCACTATACAGAAAGAAGCAGGTGAAGACGAATTATTAAAAGAAGGTACAGTAGACTTCTACTCCTTCTCTTACTATAGCTCTCAGACAATTGCCGCTCATCCTGAAGAATTAGGTGTTTCTGAAGGTAACCAGTCCATGGGCGTTAAGAACCCATATCTCACAGCAAGTGAATGGGGCTGGACTGTAGACCCTCTGGGATTACGTATTAACTTAAACCAGATCTGGGACAGATACCAGATTCCTATGATGATTGTAGAAAACGGTTTAGGTGCTATTGATAAAGTAGAAGCAGATGGTACAGTCAACGATGATTACCGTATTGACTACATGCGTAAACACATTCAGGTTATGAAAGACGCTATTGAGCTGGATGGTGTAGACTTAATGGGTTACACACCTTGGGGATGTATCGACCTTGTTTCTGCAGGTACAGGTGAAATGAGAAAGCGTTATGGTTTCATCTATGTCAACATGGATGATGACGGTAACGGTGACTTATCCAGAAGCAGAAAGAAGTCTTTCTACTACATGCAGAAAGTTTACAAGTCCAACGGCGAAGATTTAGACTAAATATCAAAGAAGCTGAGATTTCAGCTTCTTTTTATAGTTTGCGCGCCATGGGCGCGCTCTAACGGGTGCAAGTCCCAAACACACCCAGATAGTGGGAAGTGTAT
>CAKVLT010000086.1 GCA_934757945.1 uncultured Bulleidia sp.
AGTATATCCAGAATTTGATTTTGAAAACCTCATGAACTTTTAGAGGAGGCCCTGGCCTCATCTAGTTTTGGATATTCCAAAACCCCAAACGAAAAGAGGAACACAATTCCTCTTTTTTAGTATCACCGCCTAAAGTAGTTAAACTATTTCTTTAACTCCTTAACTATCTTATACAGCATTACCATTGTGATTATCACATGTACATAGAATGTTATAAGATGTAGCTCTACAGTATAAGGTGAAAAATATTACATAAACTCATGAAACAATTACGTACTCTACAAGTGTATACTTTATCTATGAAGAATTTTAATGCAGAATCATTTAAGAATGTCCGTATCCAGAAGCAACTTTCTCAGGAAGATATAGCCACAAAGTTGTTTGTAAGCAGAACTACCGTATCTAACTGGGAAAATGGCAAAGCTGATCCAGATAGCAAGCAGTTAAAACAACTGGAAGACATACTGGAAGTATCTTTACATAAAGGCAATACAGAAGCTTATAGAAAGTATCTTCGTATTATAGCAGATGCCTGTATAGTGATAGCTTTGATGGCATGCAGTTATTTTTATGTATCTCTGGTAACGCTATTCCTGTTAGCAGGATTACTGCTATTTATTCATAAAAGACATATGCCCAGTATATGGACTGTTGCGGTTATTTCCCTGTTAGTTATTGTGGGTTTAAAGTACATGGAAATACATTATGGCTATTTAATGCAGTCACCAATATTTAGAACTATTGAATCAGAATAAAAGGCATTTTTGGAGAAAGTTATGAAGATATTTGATAAAGATTTATTTAAAAAGATACGTAAAGAGAAAAAGTACAGTCAGCAGGAAATAGCGGATGTATTACATATTAACAGAAGTTATATCTCACAATGGGAATCAGGTTCTGTCACACCATCTCAAGAACAGGTACAGCAGTTAGAAGAGTATCTGAATGTATCTTTGTATAAGCAAGAAAAAGCACAATGGCTGTCAGAGTTACAGACTAATCTCTTAGATCCTTTACTGCTGATATGGACTGCCTATATGTGTTATCGTTATTCAGATGATTTTGTCTCTGTTATTGTATCTGTTGGTGCGATGGTTTTTGCATGGAAGAGAAAACTGTCTTATCCATGGATTGTGTTTACCATATTATTTTTCTTATACACTGTCTATTTATATATTTGGGGGAAATATGGTTGTTTTAATTATTCTCGTGTGTATTATAAGGTGTCATGAGTATGAAGAAAGTATTTAGTAAAGAGAAACTTGTATCTCAAAGAAAAAAGAAACACATGACACAGATGGATCTGGCATCAGCTATGAATGTCAGTCGTGCCCTGGTTTCTTCGTGGGAGAATGGTAAAGCAATACCTAATGACTCTAATCTTCAACAGTTACGTGTCATATTAGGAGAAGAAGTAGTTGAAAAAGAGAAGAAAGACCTACCATGGATAACGTATCTGAGAAATCATATTTCTCCTATAACTGTGTATCATTGTATTATCATAGCCGTGTTATTCTGGTTTGAATGCCGTCTCTATCCTAAAGGTCAGATTCCTGCATTAACAATTTACCTGTATGCCAAGCGAGAAAAACTGCCAGTGTGGTTTCAGCTGATTATGATTGGAGTTCTGGTGTTCGAGTTCTCAACTCTTTATTTTCATCTTCGTCCTGTTGTGCCAGTTGGGTGGATAGAGCTTCCCCAGGAAAAAGTATACCCTCAATAAATATCTCTCTGAATTTCTCCATTTTCTATATAGCAAAGTAATACATAATTGTACGTTTTGCCATTTTGTGAAACGCTGGCATGTTGTTTTACATTTGATGTAGTGTGTGTCAGGTAATTAGAAGTGACTGTATAACCAGGTTCTGGATATACAACATTATCAAATGCGCGGGTGATATATTGATTGGTGTTTACACTTACATAATAGCTCAAAGTCGCATGTTTGCCTGCAGCTGAAACGGTATATACGCCTGCAGAAATTCTGCTGTTGGCGTTTTCGTTTTTGGAAAGAGGCTGGATTGCTGTAATAGTAATTTCCCATTCTTCTCCATAAGAATCGATTTCAGTATATGTTTTTGATCCTTCTTCATATAATGAAAAGCCTTCTGAAGTGTCGGCAGGTTCTTCTGCTGCAACAGGAATAATGCCGCCTGTAAGAACCAGGCAAAGTAAATAAATGAATAATTTTCTCATGTGTTTAAATCTCCTTGTCTATTTGCATTCCATTTGTACACTACATAAGGTGAAAAGTAACGTCATTTTTTTGTTAGAAAATGTCAAAAGTGCGTCTGACATTTTTTAACACAATTATGACGTTACTTTTTTGCGTGTGAATGCTAGTGTTTAGACAGGAAAGGCGAGGTATTTGATAATGACAGCCAGGTATAAGAACTAAGAACGGAGATTGTTTTATATGCCTATAGCAAATATAGGTATGCATAATTTAAAGCAATCATAATTGAAAAAAGTTAGTGAAAAAAGGAGACAATCATGAAAAAATTAAACACTAAAATTACAACAATAGTTCTAACGGCAATGTTTTCCATTGGTGTAGCAAGCAAAGCAATTTCTGCCAGCAGTGCAGTTCCTGCAAGTAACGTAGACAGAGCATATTCTTTCTATTTCTCAGAATATGGTGCAGTGAAAGACACAGGTCATCAGCCTAAAGAGGATGATTCAAGTTTATATATGAATTATTCTGGTAATGGCCCGGTTTATACCGCAAAAGCATTAGGTTACACTTATTATTATTTTGTAAAGGATTGTTCATATGATCCAGCAGATGGAACTAAATATTCCTATCAGTATAGATTTAATCCAGGACAAAAACGCTATATGTATAATTATGTCAAGGAAAACGGCTATAATCACGCTGGAATCCGTGCTACTTCATTAGGCGCTGGAACAGCTGCAGGTGTTTGGAGTCCTGACAGTGTACCTGAAGCAGGTGTTTTACCTGCAAGCGATTATATTCGATAGAGATACGCAGAGGATACTATGAAAAAATTCTTGAAAATAGATTTGGAAAGAATACTTCATAGTAAACGTCTTTACATATCATTGGGGATTGGAACACTGATAGTACTGTCACATTTCATAGTTGTGACAGACCCTTTTAGGCGGTGGAGTGAATGGTTAACAGCGTTAATGGCTACACCGGATATGGCAAAATATCGGATTATTGGTTCTATGTACCCGATTCCCTGGTACAGTCAATGGATAGGAGGGGAATGTTCTTCCCTTCCTTCTGTTGCTTTCTTTATGCTGATTCCTGTACTTGCTGTATTACCTTATGGGGACAGTATTACCAATGATCATGTAAGCGGTTATGTGAAAAATGTATTCTTCAGAGAAAACAGAAAAAAATATTATCAGTCAAAATTACTTTGTTCCTTTCTTGTGGGTGGTATTACTGTCTGTATTCCTTTACTGATAGATATATATCTTTGTACTATGGTAAGACCTTCTATCCCTTTAATGCCGGAAGCTTCTAATACGTGGGTATTCTTCGGAATGATGTTCAGTAAGCTGTACTATACACATTCTTGTATATATATGGTGGTGTATCTGGGAATCATCTTTGTGTACAGTGGACTGTTTTCTGCTTTAGGAACAGGACTGGGTATTTTCAGTACGAACAGATTTATACCGCTTATTTTTCCATTTGTAGTGTACCTGTTTGAAGGTACTGTAGCAGGAGCTTTACAGTATCCTCAATGGGCAATAGAGAACTTTCTGACACCTGCACAAAGAGTTAATGGGATTACTTTTCCGATTGTACTTATAGAAGCTGTTATTCTGTTACTTGTCTGTGTTGGTATGTATGTATATGGGGCAAATCATGATGAAACGTTATAAGCGAAGACATATTCTGATACTGGTACTCAGTATCCTTCTTGGGGGAATATGGATTGCGGGATTTTCCAATCAGAAACGTCAATATCCTTCAGGCAGTTATACAACCTATTCTGTGCATGAACCGTTTGAATTATTTGGCTGTACATTTGAAGTGACAGGTGTAGAAACCTATGAGTATATTTCTTTTGTCAAAGAACATAATTTGACAGATCCGTCTTTAAATATTATAGAGGATTTAAATGCACAGTTGATTTCTGTAAAAGTCAGAGTGACAAATACTTCTGATACAGAACAGAGAGTAATTTTATATCCAATTATGCTCAGTACTGTGGACCAGGCAAACGCATTAGAACTTTTTACCTATATGGAACTTCATGACAACTCTTCTGCGGGACTGGCTCCGACTCTTCAACCTGGAGAAACCTATGAAACAGAATTGCCATATACTGAACGTGGAACGAATTGGGGTGTGAAGGAAGGAAATATGATAGATAAAATACCTTTAAGAGTGACATTCACTTTATATCCTGAAAAGTACAGTGTATTACTGAATGATTTGTGGTGATGGTATGAAACAAAGTTATTTTAAGGAAATAATCAAACAGTCATCTCATGATATCTATGCAGGTGTATATAAAAACAGATAAATATCTGATAGTTCTTGCCTTACTGGTTGTGTACTTCTGTAATTATAAGATACAGATTCATGCCATGTATATGAATGAACCATATACTGTACCTTCCAGTTTTATGGATATGTGCATTTATCTGTTCAAAGGGAAAATCTACTTTACCGCCAATCCAAATATGAAATATGAAATACCGTATATGTGGCTGAGTGAACAGATGATTACCTTATATATCGTAGGAAGTTATGCAAGTGATGAACGTACAAGACTTGGTCAGCAATACCTGATTCGTACATCACATACATCTTCCTGGCTCTTGGGTAAGGTTGCGTATGCTGTGGTCAGTATCGTTCTGTACTACTGTCTGTTATTTGTATTTACATTTGCAGTGACAGTACCTTTTTCTCATCAGGTATTTACTCTGCATGAAGATCTTATAGCCATGTCTTCTGGTATCTTCATTGCCAATCATACAACATTAGATATATATCGTGCTGTTTTTGTAATGCCATTTCTTACATCTTTAGTATTTGGTATCGCCATGGTGGTATTACAGCTGGTTGTAAAACCAGTCTATGTGTATGGAATAGAGCTGGTATATGTACTGGCATCTGATTATAAATTATCGTATTTCCTGATTGGTAATTATTCCATGATTGTACGTAATGTCCAGCAAAATCGTCAGTTCATTGAAGAAGGCATTACAGGATTTATTGATCCTGCAAAGGGTATAGTGATTGAGCTGATACTGATAGTAGTTTTATGTATAGCAGGAAATCTTGTATTAAAGAAATATGATTATCTGGAAAGAGAGTGAGTGTATGACACGAGTAAATATAGTGAAGTATTCCAAGACAATTAAAGACAGAGTGATATTAGAAGATGTGTCCTTATCCTTTACCGGTGGTAAAGTGTATGGCTTAAAAGGTGTCAATGGCAGTGGTAAGACGATGTTACTAAGAGCTGTATGTGGTCTTATCTATCCTACACATGGCTATGTGGAGATAGATGGTGAAAGACTTGGCAAAGATATCTCTTTTCCAAGATCCATCAGTGCCTTGATAGAATCTCCTGCTTTTCTGGATAATTTTACAGGGTATAAGAATCTTGAGATGATAGCTTCTTTAAAAGAAGTAGCTACAAAAGAAGATATAGAAAATGCACTGATGGAAGTAGGACTTGATCCTCATGATACAAGAACCTATAGAAAATACTCTTTAGGTATGAAACAGAAGTTGGGATTAGCATGCTGCTTCATGGAGAATCCGGATATTATCTTATTAGATGAACCATTTAATGCCCTGGATGAAGAAAGTGTAGAGAAGGTAAAGAAGATCATATTCAAACATAAGGAAAGAGGAGCTTTGATAATACTTGCCTGTCATGATGGAGAGTCTTTAAGTTCCTTATCTGATGAAATCTATAATATCGTGGAAGGCAGGGTGAAATACTGATATGCATAAGAATACAATGATAACCGGAGCGATTGTTGCTGTACTTGCAGGAGTGGTAGCTGTAAGCAATATCGACAGAGTGAGTAATGCTTTGAAACAGATGAAAAGTGATAAAAATGCAGAAAATGCACAGGATGTGGATATTGATACCTTTGACAGTGCTGTACTGGAAGATTTCTCTCAGTCTTTACAGGAAAGAAAAAGTACAGAAGACTGGATAATGAATCTTGAAACCTTGTATGCAAGAGATAAAGATCTGGATCTGCACAGAACCATTACCGTTACTCCAAGTGGAGCAGATGGTGAAGTGTCATATACGATTGAAAATGTCTCATATACTAAAAACAGAGAGGATATTCATGAAGATCCCAATGCCCTTGGGAAAATGGAAGAAGATCCATTGTGTTTTGATGAAGATGGAAATCTGAAGAAAGAATGGACACTTGTCAGTATAGACACTCTGATACAGAATACGGGTGATTCTGTAATTCCCATGTTCTATCAGTATGGGTATATCATGAGTGTAGAGGGATACAGTGAGGAAGGTAATCTTGGCTATGCCAGCAGTGGAGTGATTTATCATTCTTATCAGCCTGGAGATTCTGCACAGCATGCCTTATATCAGAAAGATTTTGCGCCTGGTGATTCTTTTGAAAATACGTATGTTATAGCTGTACCGGATGTGGTTCTGGACAGTCTGCATACTTCCATTGTAGTAAATGGTACAGGGGATGCTGATTTTCTTACAGAAAGCTGTTATCTGATGAATCTTGAATAAAAGGGGTTTGTTAACAAAATTGTGTAAGTTTCAAAAACTTATGCAATTTTTTAATATATCTGCAGATTGAGCATATGCCGCGAAAGCCGCTTTATAAATGGGATATCTCCCTGCTACACTAGTATGCCCTTGTGCTACCAGAGAGCTTTGTTTTTACCAAGGGCAGGTTTAGAGGGTGCAGGGAGATGGGACCCGTTTGTCAAGCAGACCGTGGAATAGCAGAATGAATAGATTAAGCAATATATCAAATCATTTTATGTGTGGCTATTTTCTTTAAACCAAAATCGGTCATTTTTACCGGACTCGGAATGGCTAAATTCACCGGACGCTAACAATAGATTGATTAAATAGTTTTTTAAATACTTCTTTTATCATGTGATTTAATAATTCGAAATATATCAACAGTAAAGTTTGTTGACATCACAATTCTAGTGAATCTTCATTTAATAAAAAATCATATAACCCTAAATGAAGAATCCCATTTTCATCAACAAAAGGCTTCATTGAAGTTTTACTTATCAATATTTTCTTGAAAAAGTCTTTAGTATTTAATGATGGTTTGATTTCTGCTTTTAGTTTATCAGAATCTGAAACACTTAATGCTGATTGGATATAGTATTTTTTTGTACCTTTATTTACAACAAAATCTATTTCACATTGTTTTTTAACTCGGGTTTCATCTATTTTTTCAACTATCTCCACAACTCCAGCATCAACTAAATATCCACGACTGATAAGTTCATTATAAATGCTGTTTTTCATAATATGTGTTTCTTCTTGCTGTCTAAAGTTAAGTCTTGCATTTCTAAGTCCAATATCAGTGCAGTAATATTTTGATGGATATTCAAAATACTTTTTACCTTTGACATCATATCAAACCATTTTCTTTTTTATCAATAATTTGTTTAAGGTAATAATCTCTTTTAATAACGTTAGACATCAAAATCATCCTTTCAATTAAAACTTAGGGAACTTTTACCGTAACTTTTAACTAAAAATACCATATCCAAATCCAAATATCAGCTTTTGATTTAAAACTTAGGGGATTTTTACCGCAACTTTTAATTATATAACTGCCCATCTGATTCACTCATTAGAAAACATAGGAAAAGCTGTATCTAAAGCAAAAGATATTTGCTTTCTGGTTATAGAGTGAGATAAAGATAAATATTCTTGTACTTTGAGCATTACTTCGTTTCCTATATTTCTATGATTAAACCTGTATTCTTGCTCTGCGAAAAACAAAGGCAGATCTATCTTTCTTACTCCATGATAGATGCCTGCAATGGTATTCTTGAACAACCATCTTAAACTCTTTCGAATACTTATTGTTTGTACTCTTATTATCAAAAATTGAATGGCTGTTTACGCGATAGCTTTTAACCCATTCCAGAACTAAGCTGGCTCCGCGTTTTCCCATATTCAATTCAATCTTTATTTGTTCTGTAGATTTTCTTCCACTTAAATAATCTTCACAAGCCTGTACCTTTTGTTCTTTTGTATATTTAGCTTTTCTTCCCATATAAAAATCCCACCTTTGTAGTT
>CAKVLT010000087.1 GCA_934757945.1 uncultured Bulleidia sp.
GCATAGATCCACCAATATACAATAATAAGCAAAGCGCAATCCATGGAATCCATTTTTGAAAAGATGTAAACATTGTCGCAATCGTATGTACACAAAGCCATCCAAACATAGGCATGAATAACTGAAAACTGGCAAAAATGCCTGAGATAGAAAACATTCGTCCTTTTTTCATTTTTGTCTCATTCATTCCATTGGCAAGAGATACGGAGAACGCATCCATTGCAAGCCCTGCTCCCAGCAAAATACTGTTCGCAATAAAGATCATCATTTCCATCATATAATAAACTCCTAAATAAAAAGTATGGCATTTTACCATACTTAAGATTGTCCCTGATCTTTACGTATAGCAAAATGCTATACGCAAGTCTCGTAAATTAAAGTAAGCCAGATGTATGTACATCAGTATGTTGACTTACTACGTAGTAACGTCTACTACTCCCTTACGTCTACATTATTTTGATAGAGACAGTATTTGTTAGTCAAGATTAACAGCTTGCATCTGCTGTTTTGTTTCGACAACATACGGATTACGCTGAAAACTGAATACCAGCTGAGTAGCCATGACACACCAGATAATTGGTTCACAGAAAATAACAGCAGTATATCCAAACATAGGAATGAGAATCATTGTAAATAGAACTTTGCCTATAAACTCAATACAGCTGCTGATCAGAGGAATCCATTTGGAACCAAGTCCCTGTAAAGCAAAACGTGTTTGCATCAGAATACCAAGCACAGCATAAAATGGCCCGACAACATATAAAAATCTGGAACCATTACTTAAAATAACAGGATTGGTACTTCCGGAAATCATGGAGATAAAGGTAGAACCACAAGTCCAGAAAATAACAGAAACCATGCCAGCAGCGACTAGATCATACAAATATCCGAGTTTCATGGCTTTTAAGATTCTGTCTCCCTGATTTGCTCCTTTATTCTGTCCAATAAAAGTACTCATGGCTATACCCATGGAAATCATTGGAAGGTTACCGATGGCATATACTTTTCTTGCGGCGACATGTCCGGCAATAATATCCGTGCCTAATTTATTGATGCCGGATTGCAGGATAATCGAACCGCTGGACACAATTGATCCCATAAAAGCCATGGCATATCCCTGCCCGGCAAGATCTTTATACATTTCCTTATCAAACCTGAAATCCTGTAAGGATGGTACTAGTACAGGCGTCTTCAGATAAATATAGACAATACATAATACAACAGATACTCCCTGTGCAATGACTGTTGCAATAGCAGCACCTGCTACTCCCATCTGAAAGGTAGTAATACAGAGTATATCCAAAAAGATGTTTAATACAGAGGAAATAATCAGAAATACCAATGGCATCACAGAGTTGCCAATAGAACGTAATAATCCCGAAAACAGATTATAGGCAAACATCACAAATAACCACAAAGAAATAATATGAATATATGCATAGCTTTCTTCAAAAATTTCCTCAGGAGTAGATATCAGACGTAATAATGGTCTTAATCCCGCAAGAGAAATCAGTGTAATCACAAGAGTTGTAATACCACCAATTATCAAAGAACCTGCAACGCACTTCTTTAAGGTTTCTTCATTTCCAGATCCGTAACTTCTTGCGGCCACAATACCAAATCCACTGGCGAGAGACATGGCAAATCCTACGAACAGTTCAAAAATGGAAGCACAGGCTCCAATAGCAGCAAGAGAGTTTTCTCCCAGAAAGTTTCCTACAATAGCTGTATCCACTGCATTATATAATTGCTGAAAGATATTGGATATCATGATAGGAATCATAAATATCACAAGTGATTTCAATATCGGTCCCTGTAAAAGATTTACAGAGGATGCTTTAGTTTTCATACGTTGTAGTCCCCCTTTAAAATAAAAATATGCATTGATATTATACTCAATACATATTTCGAAATCATTTTTCAGGTTCAGAATGGAATTTTTTTCCAATCATTTTAAAAAATTTCTTCAACTTTCCTTCGTAGGCACTGTCACTCATCTGATAGAACGCTCTGTTTTTTAATGCATCCGGCAGATATTGCTGCTCTACATAATGATGAGGATAATCATGCGCATATTTGTAGCCTACTCCTCTGTCTAGCTTGGAGGCACTGGAATAATGGGCGTCCTGAAGATATTTTGGAATAGGAAGGTTACCACTTTTTTTCACTTCGTCCATAGCAGACCATATAGCCATACTGCTGGCATTGGATTTAGGGGCACATGCCACATATACTGCTGCTTCAGAAAGTAACAACTGACTTTCCGGCATTCCTACTCTTTCAACGGCCAGAGAAGCTGCTACAGCAACTTCCAGAGCTCTTGGATCGGCAATACCTACATCTTCCGCAGCACAAATCATGATTCTTCTTGCAATAAACTTAATATCCTCTCCTGCCGTTAACATCCTTGCAAGATAATACACAGCTGCATCGGGATCAGACCCTCTCATCGACTTGATAAAAGCAGAAATTGTATCGTAATGCATATCTCCGTCTTTATCATATCGAATAGAGTGATTCTGTATACATTCTCTTGCTACTTCAAGCGTAATATGAATAGTACCATCATCCTGAGCATCTGTAGTTAATGTGGCCAGTTCCAGTGCGTTTAAAGCAGTTCGTGCATCTCCAACACTTGCATCAGCAAGATATTTACAAGCATTATCATCCAAAACAACATTATAGTGCGCTACTCCCTTGATAGGATCACTGACAGCTCTTTGTAACAAAGTTTCAATATCCGTATTCTGTAATGGCTTTAATTCAAAAATACGAGATCTGGATATAAGAGCGCCGTTCACTTCGAAATAAGGGTTTTCTGTAGTAGCACCAATAAGAATGATTGTGCCATCCTCTACAAACGGTAAAAGATAATCTTGCTGACTTTTGTTAAATCTGTGAATTTCATCAATAAACAGAATTGTGCGTTTATGATCAAATTTAAAATGATCTTTAGCCTTCTGTACGACAGATTCCAGATCCTTTTTTCCTGCATTGGTCGCATTCACCTGTTCAAAAAAAGCATGAGAACTATTGGCAATGACATGCGCCATGGTAGTCTTACCAGTTCCCGGAGGACCATAAAAAATAACCGAAGTCAGTTTATCTGCTTTAATAGCTCTGTACAGCAATTTATCCTTAGAAAGAATATGCTGTTGTCCAACCACTTCTTCTATAGTATCCGGTCGCATTCTGTAAGCTAACGGCTCTTCTTTTTTTCTTTCATCTTGCTGAGTATAATCAAATAAATCCATAAATTCCTCTTAATTAATGGAAACTGCATCATCAGTTTCTTCCAGTTTTAATGGATGCAGAACTGATTTTGCCCAGGCATCATCTATCTTTAAAACGCCTTTAGATTTTGCTGAGGCAAGATCTTTATACACTCTTACTGCCTCCTGATACCAACTTTGTTCAAAATTTACTGTACCTGCATTTCCATGACTGTCAATTACAATCATCTTATTCTGGTGGTATATCAGATGTACAGCATCTATACCCTGACCATGCATAGTTTCCATAAGATGGTATTTCATACATTCTATCAGAGTATCTTTCATCCTGGCATGATAAAGCTCCAGTTTTTCAGAAAGTTCTACCGGCTGATCTACTATACGTAAAGTATATTGCTGTATATCTTCCACAAGATGAAGTACATTGCCCATAAACATCTTTTCATCCATCCCTGCTCCGATAAGCAATTTTCTTTGTTTATCAAAGTAGATACAGGCATATGGAAAAACCGTATCCTTATGACAATACGGGCATACTTTAATAAAAATTGTTGTGTCCAGTGCTTTTCTATATAATCTGGGATCCTGTTCTACATCTAATACAGGAAAAATGGAAGAAGAAAAAGATTTCCCGCAATGGATGCATGTTACATTTACTTTCTCACTTTTTATCATTTTTTTCTTTCCTTTCCTCTGCTTTAAAAATCAATCTGCGTATCCATAATGTCAATGCCAGACACAATGGGAAAAATGGAGTGAAGGGTCCTGCCCAGAAAGCAACATAGGCAGAAGCAAGAGCAAGAAGCCATGCCTGTTTTATAAAGAAATATAAAAGATACCCTCCCCAGGCAGGACTGTACATAACAATCAAAACTACCAGAAATACGACAAAAGTATACGGGTCTTTTACTTCCACTTTCACTATATGTATAATTTTTTTAAGAAACTGTTTTAAACTATTCATAAAACTGATTATTCTTTTCTAACTCCAGAAGATATTTCTTACGCTCCAAACCACCTGCATACCCAGTCAGTTTTCCATTACTTCCTATCACTCTGTGACAAGGAATAAGAATGGAAACAGGATTATGGCCAATAGCGCTTCCTACTGCCTGATTGGACATGGTCTTTACATTATACAATGCGCAATATCTGGCGCATACTTCTGCATATGACCATGTAGTTCCATAAGGTATTTCCATGAGTATATTCCAGATTCGTTTTTGAAATTGTGTTCCTTTTGGATCCAGTGGATAAGGAAAGACAGAGCAGTCACCCCCAAAGTAGTTTTTTACCCATTGAGCACATTTTTGAAGAAGATCTGTTTCCTGTTTTATACATGAATTCTGTATATTTTCAGGAATATATCTCTGATTTTCAAAATAGATACCTGTAACTGCACTTTCACTGGCAATCATCAGTATTTTACCAATAGGAGAATCGTAGTAACTTAAATACGTCATATATGTATTGTACCACTCAATACCAATGCTTATCTTTAAGATTTTATATATGAAAACAGAAGACTTTTTACAATCTTCTGTCTGATAAAAAACTATTTTGTGCTGTCTACAGTATCTTCTACATCGTAATTCTTCTGATTTTTGGTTACAACGTCTGCATACAAATCATCCAGAGTTGGATATCCATAATATTTCCATACCATACTGGAGATTCCATTCGTCTTCGTATCTGTTTTGATTTTAAAGAAATTACCAGGTGTTCCATAGTCAGAAAGATCAACCTGTGTATTTCCTTCATCGTCTGCCATAACCGGTCCATAATGCATATACCAGTAAACATCGTTTACCTGATCATAAGATCCATCAGAATTACTGTACTGATCCCTTACTTTTGCATGATAAATAAGATACAGTTCATTTCCCTTACCTACTTTTGGTTTCAGCAGATAACTTCCCATGTATGTAAGGCTCTGTAAAGATTCAGAATCTGTCCAACTTGACTCCACATGATCATTATATTCCTTTACTGCCTGATCCTGCAGTTTCTGCATGCTTTCAGCATCAATATCTTCAATGGATGTAACATATGCGTAAAGACCTTGCACAGTATATTCTTTCTCCCATTCTTCAGGCACTTTACCAAAGCTTTCAGCATAGTTGTCTGCCATAGACTCATCCAGATATACTTTGATTTTGTCGCCATTTTTCAGTGTTCCATTTGTTGCATCCATCTGAAAATCATCTGCTGTAAGGTCTGAACCTGTGTACTCTAAAGAAACTGATCCTTCTGAATCTGCTCCACTGAAAGATACATTCAGATCCTCGAATGCATCGAATTTTTCAACATCTTCAAGGCCAGTAACGGTATAGGTTTTATCTTTATATTTCAGATTACATTTCACATACTTGGAGTACTCTTTATTAATATTCCATACATATCTGACTTTATCTTTATTAGAAAGATTCCCATCTGACTCTACGTCAACACTTACATAAGATTGCAGTATCTCTATTGGTGATACTGCATCTGTAATTTCCCCGAACTGCTCTTTAAATGCATTTGTAAATTTCACTTTAGAATCATATTTTTCCTGGATTTTCTGCCAGTCAATCTCCGGATAAACTTTTCCATATCCATTGTAGCCTTCGGTTTCAAAGCTGATATATTCATTCAAATTAATGGTTTTGCTTGCACGTGATATCCATAGACCACTTACTATAACCACAGCAACCAATGCACAAGCCAAAGCAATCTGTAATTTGTTAAGGTTTTTAAGTTTCGCTCTCACTGTGGAACCTTCTTCCTCTTTCAATGGTTTTCCGCACTTTGCGCAGAATTTTGAACTGTCTGAATTCTCATTCCCACAATTTTTACACTTCATATTCTTCTATATCCTTTCTCCAATCTATAGTTTATTACTTTCAAATGAATTGAAAATAGTTATGCTTTTAAAAATGCAAAATTTTTGTGATTACCAATGCTGCCAATACTTTTATCACAGGAATTCCTCTCATTTTTTCGTTCCTCTTATTACACGATCCATATAAAAGTCAAAAAATATACATATTGGACTATTCTACATGAAACACAATGACAATCACCTTTATGCATTTTCAAAGCGTGAATAAATATTAATTGAGACTGGAAATCCAGTCTCTTTTTTTGGATAAACCTGCTTCACACAAAAAAGATGCACTTTTATTTTTGAGTGCATCATAAACGTAGTTTTCTAAATCACTGTCAACCTGCCTCTGATAAATGCATTAAGATGTTGGTGAGTAGCGAGATATTCTTCCACAATATCATTTACTGATGTAGAAACAATGCGCGCTTTCTTTCTGTTTTCTATCGTTTCCAAAGACACATGGAAGAATTCATCAAAGTTTGTGTAATGAAATTTAGCCAGACTGATAGAATACAGTTTATCTTTATCTATAGGTTCATTCTGATAATTGAATTTCAGGAATGTTTTACTGGCTCTGTCATAAGTGATTTCCACGCCCTTTGAGAACTGATAGAATTCACAATGTTCTCCCTGCCATACTTCATCTCGTAACATATAATGAATCATACGCATAAATTCATCTCCTGTTATTTCCAGCATATACAGCGGATCATCATATGGTAAGCATTCTTTCAGATCCTGATACATGACAATTGGTCCAAGGCTCTGGCTTCTGATTGCACCTGATCCAAATAAAGCAATATCTACATTTAAACTGTCATGAACTGCATCAGCCAGCAAATCACCAAGTTCAGTCTCCTGATTTCTGTCAGGATGTGTCAGTTTTCTGGCAAATCGAGTAACAACTCGTTGATATTTCATATCTGTTTCAGATTTATAAGACTGGATCAGTTCACGAATTTCTTCATCTACAGGGCAGTGTGCATTATCAATAGGAATGGTCTGCCATGTATAAGAATCAATACAATTATCATCTGTATTCACTGTTATATCAAATCTGCCAATCTGGTTTGTTCCGGTACCTGCCTGTACAATCAAAATATCATTTACTATACATGGTTCTTCCAGTAATGTGTGAGAATGACCACCAATAATGATATCTACTCCAAGACTCGGATCAAGTAAAGCCGCAAGTTTTTTATCTTCTTCAAAACCTATGTGGGTAAGTAAAACCGTGAAGTCGATATCAATAGAATTATACGTATTGCAGATTTTGGCAATGGCATGTGCAGCATCTTCTACGTCTATCAATGATCCAATCATTCCATCATTTTTAGTCTGTGAAATGACTTCTTCTGTAAGTATGCCTATAAATAATACTTTCATTCCGCCTATTTTAATTATTCTGCATGGTCGGAATAATCTGGCATTATTTGTACGTATATGCAGGTTAGCATTTACAATCGGGAATTTCGCACATTTTTCCAGAAATAATAATTGACCTATACCATAATCTGTCTCATGGTTTCCAATCGTCACCACATCCGGAGCGAGCATATTCATGATTTCAATAGTAGATAATCCCTGATACTCTTGATCAATAATAGAACCTCTGAACATATCTCCTGCAATAGCATAGAGAACATTTTCTTCTTCTCTGCGTACTTTGTTGATGTATCCGGATAGTAAAGACACACCGCCTATCAGTTTCTCATCTACATGTTCTGCCAGAAAATCTCCGTGAAGGTCATTAGAATGTAAAATAGTGAGTTTTTTAGTGTTTTTGTCAGCCATAATGCACTTCTCCTTATAAAATTATGCTTGAAATGATATTTATAAATACATGTCTATATATGTACCTGAAAAATGCAGCATACTCAGATATAGTAAAATCAGTTGTATGTTGTGATTGTATGAGTATTTTAAAGTATGCTGGAACTACTAGTATTCTATCATGTATTTCAGAAAAGACAGAAACAAAAAAGAAAATACTCATCTGAATGATTTGAATATCCAAAACTAGATGAGGCCAGGGCCTCCTCTAAAAGTTCATGAGGTTTTCAAAATCAAATTCTGGATAT
>CAKVLT010000088.1 GCA_934757945.1 uncultured Bulleidia sp.
TGTGTTTCTTGAGGTTTTCTCACCTCATGTTATTTTGGAATTGTTTTTTGGATGACCTCATCCAATTTTACAGCGCCTCTTTTATTAGCTTATACTTTTAATACTTCAGCAGATTTCTTATCTGCAATTTCATCAATAGATTTTGTATAGGAATCTGTCAGCTTCTGAATTTCTTCCTTGGCATCCTTCTGTGTATCCTCATCCATTGTCTTATCTTTCTTTACGATATCATTAGCATCTCTGCGGATATTACGCACCTGAACCTTACATTCTTCAGCAATCTTGGATACCTTCTTTGTCATTTCCTTACGTACATCACCTGTTAGTTCAGGGACTGTCAGGCGAATCACTGTTCCATCATTTAATGGAGCAATACCCAGATTAGCTTTATTACAGGCTGTTTCGATATCTTTTAAGGAAGAAGGGTCATAAGGTTTGATAACCAGCGTTCTTCCTTCAGATACAGAAATACCTGCAATCTGGTTCAATGGAGTAGGAGAACCATAATAATCTACTTCTACTCTGTCTAACATTTTAACATTTGCCATACCTGTACGGATCTGGTTTAATTCTGAATGAAGATGTTCAATAACTTTTTCCATCTTTTCTTTACTGCTGTCAATAATTGGATATGCCATATTTTTCTCCTTTGTTATTTAATGATTGTTCCAATCTTTTCGCCCATGCAGGCTTTGATAATATTTCCTTTTTGATTCATGTTGAATACCATCAATTCCATGTGGTTATCCATACATAAGGATGTAGCTGTTGTGTCCATGACCTGAAGACCTTTTTCCAACAGATCCATATAAGATAATGTATCAAAACGTGTTGCATCTGGATCTTTCTTAGGATCTGCACTGTAAACACCATCTACACCGTTCTTTGCCATGAGAATCACATCTGCTTTGATTTCACTGGCACGTAAAGCCGCACATGTATCTGTGGAGAAGTATGGTAATCCTGTTCCTCCTCCGAAAATCACAACTCTCCCCTTTTCCAGGTGGCGAACTGCTCTTCTTTGAATAAATGGTTCAGCAACTTCAGGCATATTTAAAGATGTCTGCACACGTGTATCAATACCTTCTGCTTCCAGTGTTGACTGAATTGCAAGAGCATTGATAATAGTAGCTAACATACCCATATGATCACCCTGAGTTCTGTCCATTCCAAGTTCTACTGCCATCTTGCCTCTGATGAAGTTTCCTCCGCCAACTACGATAGCAACCTGTACACCCTTAGACTGTACTTCTTTTAATTCATCTGCTAATGACTTTAAGACTTCAGCATTAAATGTACTCCCGTTACCGGAAAGTGCTTCTCCGCTGAGTTTGAGTAATACTCTTTTATACATGGTTATCCTCCACTGCCTTTTCCTAAGAGATATCATACCATACAATTGCGTAATTAATATTTGTTTTTTACAATATGTATGAGGTAAAAAACATGAACAGAAAAATCGGTATTATTGATATAGGAAGTAACACAATTGTACTTGTTGTATATGATGTTTTGGCTGAGGCAATCCAACAGATACATTATACTTCTACAGCAGTACATCTGGTACAGTACATACAGAATCATCATATGTCACAAGATGGCATAAAGGCAGCCGCCAAGGTATTTAACACCTATGTCGAGTACTGTAAAACACATAATATAGAGGAAATCCATGCAGATATTACAGAATGTGGAAGAAGCATTGATAACTGCCATGAACTAATTACTGCT
Source organism: uncultured Bulleidia sp. (assembly GCA_934757945.1). Taxonomy (GTDB): domain Bacteria; phylum Bacillota_I; class Bacilli_A; order Erysipelotrichales; family Erysipelotrichaceae; genus Bulleidia. The sequence goes on from CAKVLT010000088.1 coordinate 1,732, forward strand.
GCTCATCAATCCGGAATACAAAACATACAGTTATTAACTGGAGAAGAGGAAGCTATGTGCGACTTCTTCGGAGCAAGTCTGGATTCTACACTGGAAGATGGACTGCTCATAGATATCGGTGGAGGAAGCACCGAACTGGTTCGATTTACAAATTCACATAAAGTTCTGGATGCGTGCAGTATCCCATTAGGTTGTGTACGTTTACAGCAAATGGCACACCCAGACACTGCAGCAAAAGATGCTATTCAAAAAGCAATGGAGCAGCACCCTTCTTTAACTCCATGTACACAGGCAATCGGAGTTGGAGGAACTATCAGAGCCTGCCGTATGGCATGTGATCTTTTACATCATAGCGATCACACATTTACTTCAGAGGATTTATATGACCTTTATGAAAGCTTACTTAATAACAGACAAGAATACTGGGAGGCAGTCCATAAGACGGTTACTGTAGACAGAATACCTGTTCTCTTACCTGGATTATCTATGTTTGCAGAAGTAAGTAAAGCTTTTGGAATCACACATTTTCATAACAGCGAATATGGTGTAAGAGAAGGATTTCTATTACATTTTGTTTTGAAAAGAGTATAAAACAGGCAGAAGAATGTAATACTTCTTCTGCTTTTTAAATACGCAAAATAAAAATCCCAAAGTTTAATACTCTGGGATTTTATGAGCAATTACTTATTTCTGAGCCATTGCAGCTACTTCAGCAGCAAAGTCATCCTGTTTCTTTTCGATACCTTCACCAACTGTGTACTTAACGAAGGAAACAACTTCAGCATTGTTTTCTTTTAAGTACTGACCAACTTTCTTATCCTGATCCAGGAAGAAAATCTGGTCAACCAGGCACATATCCTGAAGTTCTTTGGAAAGACGTCCTTCAACGATACCAGCCTTAACCTTTTCAGGCTTGTTTGCAAGCTTTTCATCAGAAGCTAACTGATCCATGAGAATCTGACGTTCATGAGCAATAACATCCTGTGGCATTTCATCTCTGGAAACATATGTTGGATTCATGGAAGCAACCTGCATGGACATATTCTTAGCAAGCTGAGCATCGTGAGAACCCTTTACAACTGTTAAAGCAGAGATTCTTCCGCCCTGGTGCATATAAGCACCAAATTCTTCATCATCAGTCTTTTCAACGATTGCAAATCTTCTCAATGTAATCTTTTCGCCGATGATAGCAACAGCATTAACAAATGTATCGTTTAATGTGCCATCTCCTGTTGTTAAAGCTAAAGCTTCTTCAACAGTCTTAGCATCAGAATTAACTAATGTATGTAATGTTGTGTCTAATAAAGCTAAGAATTTGTCATTCTTGGAAACGAAGTCTGTTTCAGAGTTAACTTCGATAATAACAGCCTTATTGCCATCAACTAAGATTCTGCTTAAACCTTCAGCAGCTACTCTGCCTTCTTTCTTAGCAGCGTTTGCAATACCCTTTTTACGTAACCAGTCAACTGCCTTAGCCTGATCTCCTTCACATTCAACCAGAGCCTTTTTGCAGTCTAACATGCCAGCACCTGTTTCTTCACGAAGTGCTTTGATCATTGCAGCTGTAACTGTAGCCATGACTTACTTAGCCTCCTTAGCTTCTGCTGGAGCTGCTGTTGTTTCAGCATTTTCACCTTCAGCCTTTGTATTACGGTTGTCTCTGCGGAAAACTCTGCGTTCTCCATTGTATTTACCGTTACCTCTCTGCTGAGCCATCTGAGCACGACGTTCTTCGAATCTCTGTCTCTTCTTACGTTCGTATTCAGCTGCCTGAGCTTCAACATTGATAATAACATCTTTCATTGTGATGTCTTCTACTGTTTCATCTTCCTGGTGAGCAACTTCTAATACACCACCCTTAGCTTCTACGATTGCATCAGCAACAACAGAAACCATTAATTTGATGGAACGAACTGCATCATCATTTGATGGGATTGGATAATCTACTAATGTAGGATCAGCATTTGTATCAATTAATGCAAATACAGGGATACCTAACTTGCGTGCTTCAGCAACAGCATTATGTTCTTCCAGTGGGTCAACAATAAATAAAGCATCTGGTAACTTCTTCATTTCTTTGATACCACCTAAGAAGTTTTCTAATTTATCTTTCTGCTTTAATAATAAAGCCTGTTCCTTCTTAGTGTAACGTGTGATAGTTTCGTTAGCTTCCATTTCTTCAATATCTACTAACTTCTTGATGGACTTCTGAATAGTTCTGAAGTTTGTTAATGTTCCACCTAACCATCTCTGGTTTACATAGAAGCTTCCGGAACGAATAGCTTCTTCAAGAACGATTGCCTGAGCCTGTTTCTTAGTACCAACAAATAATACTTTTCCACCGTCTTCAGTAATCTTCTTTAATGCATCATAAGCTTTATCTAACTGAGCTTGTGTTTTTGCCAAGTCAATGATGTACACATTGTTCTTAGCAGTGTAAATATACTGCTTCATTTTTGGATTCCATTTACGTGTCTGATGACCGAAATGAACGCCATTTTCAAGCATCTTTCTCATTGAAACAACAGTCATAATTTTATATACCTCGCTTTCCGTTGTTATCCGCCACAGTTTCCAACACCATCAACATATCTGTATATGCACGGGACAGTGAATCCACTGTGTGAGACGTACACTTTTTCCACAATAAAAAAAGCGCCGTCGTAATAATAGCATAATCTTGCTATAGAAGAAAGCACTTTTTCATTTATTTATCGTGTTTTTTCGCATGTGGGTGCGCATTTTGAACCACTTGTCTAAGACGATCCTGTGTGACATGGGTATATATCTGTGTTGTAGACAGATTTGCATGTCCCAGAAGTTCCTGTACATCCCTTAGTCCTGCGCCGTTATCCAGTAAATGTGTCGCAAAAGAATGTCGTAACATATGCGGGTGAACATGCATATACAACCCTGCATTTACCGCCGCCTTATCGACAATCAGCTGAATGGATCTGTCAGAAATTCCTTTTCCTTTTTGATTCAAAAATACAATCCCGCTGTCTTTTGTATCCTGCAACAAAAAAGGTCGAACCTGTTGCAAATACACTTCAAGAAGCTGCCTGCAGCGAGGATAAAACGGAACCATTCTTTCTTTGTTTTCTTTACCAAGTACTTTTAAAACTGAGTTTTCCGTATCTACATCCTGTACTTGTAAACCTGCACATTCCGATACACGCAATCCACAGGAATACATCGTTTCTTACTTCTGACGGATTACTGAGATCAAACGTATTCAGCATAGCTTCTACCTGATCAAATGTCAGATACTCCGGAAGATGTCTTGGGTTTTTAACTGTTTTGAAAGGTTTTACCGGATTGTTTTTTATCCCTTCATACTGATTACAGTATTTGTAAAAAGATTTTAATGCAGAAAGATTTCTGGAGAAAGATGCATTGGATAATGCCTTCCCTCCAATTTCACCGCTTCTTAGGGCAAGGATATAGTCTGAAATCAATACCTTATCCACCTTTTCAAGCGAAGAAACATTATGTTCTTCAAGATAAGCAAGGAACCGCTGTAAATCTCTGCAATAAGCATTCTGCGTATCTATAGAGCCCGTTCCATTTCTTTTCACATACTGCAGAAATCTTTCCAGAACCAAATCAAAGTTCATGAGATTCCATCAGCTCTTGGATAATTCTTTCAGATTGAGGTGCATAGGCATTCTTGCGATCTTTTTTCTTGAATACTCCTTCCAGATGCATAATGCCAAAATTGGCATTCATAGGCTGGAAATGTTTACTGTCTGCATGAGTGATGTAATGGCTCATAGCACCTAGCATTGTCAAAGGACCAGGTATGCATACTTTTTCATTATGCATAACATGTGCAAGATTGATACCTGCAAGCATTCCGCTGGCACTGCTTTCAATATACCCTTCCACTCCAGTCATCTGTCCAGCAAAGAAAAGATTGTCTCTGTCCTTGAACTGATAACTTTCTTTCAGGTAAATCGGAGAATTAATATAGGTATTTCTGTGCATGACACCGTATCTGACAATTTCTGCATTTTCAAGACCCGGTATCATATGAATAATACGTTTTTGTTCAGGCCATGTCAGATGTGTCTGAAAACCTACGATGTTGTACAGAGAAGCTTCTGCATTATCCTGTCTAAGCTGCACTACGGCATAAGGTCGCACACCATCTTTTTCCAGTCCTACAGGTTTCATAGGACCAAATAACAATGTATCTTTACCTCTTTTAGCCATCACTTCAAAAGGCATACAGCCTTCAAAGTAAACTTCTTTTTCAAACTCATGGAGTTTAGCAGTTTCAGCAGTTATCACTGCCTGATAGAATGCAAAGAACTCCTCCTGATTCATAGGACAGTTAATGTAATCTGCACTTCCTTTATCATATCTGGATTTTTTATATGCTTTTGAAAAGTCTATAGATTCCTTTGTGATAATTGGTGCAGCAGCATCATAGAAATAACAATATTCTTCATGAATGATACCAGACATAGCCTTAATCATCTTTTCAGAGGATAAAGGCCCCGTTGCAATCACACATGGTCCTTCAGGAATTTTATCCACTTCTTCATGAATGACTGTAATATTCGGATCCTGCTCAATTTTTCTGGTCACATACTCAGCAAATTTATTTCTGTCCACAGCAAGAGCACTTCCTGCAGGTACACTTGTCGCATCTGCAGCTTCCATAATCAGAGAACCTATCATTCTCATCTCATGCTTTAAAACACCTACAGCATTTGTAAGAGCATCACTTCTCAAAGAATTGGAACATACCAGTTCCGCAAAATTTTCATTATGGTGTGCATCTGAATACTTTACAGGTTTCATTTCATACAGATCCAACTGTATACCTCTTTTACTCAGCTGGTATGCCGCTTCACATCCGGCAAGACCTGCACCAATGACTATAGCTTTACTCATGATTTCTTTGTCCTTTTTCGTGTTGTTGTCTTTGTTGTTTTAGTTGTAGTTTTCCTTGTTGTCGCCTTCTTTGCAGTCGTTTTCTTTTCGGCTGTTTTTTTTGCTTTTGGAACAATCCTTTCTCCCTGCAGATTCTCCATGTAATTACACTTTGGATAATTACTGCATCCCACAAAATACGTTCCATAACGGGACTTTCTCTTAATTAGCTCGGCACCGCATTCCGGACATGCCTTACCAATCGGTTCCGGCTTTTCTTTTTCCTTTGTTTCAAGAGGTCTGGAGTATTTACATGCAGGGAAGTTGGAACAGGAAATAAACTTTCCGTATCTTCCCTGACGAATTACCAGTTCCCCTCCACAATCCGGACAGATTTCTCCAGTCTTTTCAGGTTGAATTTTTTCCATACCTTCATAGGCTTTATTCAAAAGCGGTTCAAAGGTATTCCAGAAATCTGTCAGAGTTTTCAATTCTGATTCCTTCCCTTCTGCAATTTCATCCAGGTTGGTTTCCATCTGAGCCGTATATTTTACATTGATGATTTCAGAGAAAAACTCATCCAGTTTTTCAGTTGTCAGAATTCCCTGTTCTGTAGGTTTGAAAACTTTAGTGCGACTCTTTTCGCTGGCTCTTTCCAAAGTTACATATCCTCTCATCTGAATGGTTTCAATGATCATGGCATACGTACTTGGTCTTCCGATACCTTCTTCTTCAAGATCTTTAATCAGTTTGGCTTCTGTATAGCGTGCAGGTGGTTCTGTAAAATGCTGATTCTTTTCAAGTAATGTGGCAGCCAGCTGCTCACTGTCATTCAATACAGGTAATACAACGTCTTTGGATGTATCATATGTCTTATATACTTTCAGATATCCATCAAAAGTTAATGTAGAACCATTGGCTGTAAAATCATATCCGTTTTGAGACAGAGTAACCGCAACACTGTTGAATTTAGCAGGAGCCATCAACGAAGCAAGGGCTCTGCAATAGATCATCTTATACAGACGATACTGTTCATTGGTCAAATGATCTTTGATTTTTTCCGGTGTATTGGCAATGCTTGTAGGTCTGATTGCTTCATGTGCATCCTGTGCATTGGCATCATTCTTAGCATGGTAGTACCCAAGATATTCTTTCCCAAATTCCTGTTCAATTCTGTCTCTTGCAGCATAGATAAAATCATTGGAAAGTCTTGTACTGTCGGTACGCATATAGGTAATCAGACCTTCCTGACCATTTCCGACATCCACACCTTCATACAGTCTTTGAGCAATAGACATGGTTCGTTTAGCAGCAAAGCCAAGTTTAGTGCTTGCTTCCTGCTGCAAGGTACTTGTAATAAATGGTAAAGGCTGTTTTCTGGATCTTTCCGTTGTCTTTACAGCGGATACGGTAAATGGTCCCTGTACAGCATTATAGGCTTCAAGAGCCTCTTCCTCATTATGCAGTTCTGCTTTTTTTCCATGAATTTTGGATAAACTTGCATGGAATGGAAT